>JAMCVO010000752.1 GCA_023475715.1 Actinomycetota bacterium | reverse complement strand
TCTATTTTTAGCATTTTAGGCTTGACGCTTCATATTAAATATTATAGCATCATATATTATATATAATATATAAAACTATAATCCAAGTTTATTATTTAGTAAAGTTAAATTTAAAAGGAAATTAAAAAACAACTTTTTATGGTGTTCTCTGATAGTTAAAGCAGATAGCTAAGAGGTGTATGCACAGGGTATTAGATAAACATCTGAATTAAAAATATAATTCAAATCCAAAATTATATCCATTTTGTTATAATATAAAATTCTTCTATAAAATATCAAAATTTTATAAGTAGAGTAAAAATTGGCTAACCTAAAAGTTAATTTCCTTAGAAAAACAAATCTTTCCCATCTGCAAATGTTTCTCTATTCAGCATTTGGTGCGATAGCTATCGGATCTTTTTTTACAGGTTTTGCAAGAAAAGCGGGGCTCAGCACATTGGAAATCGGAATAATGAACGGACTTATGGGCAGCTGCTCCTTATTTTCAATATTTGCATCTTGGCTTTATGAAAGTATTAAGAGGATAAGATTACTTTTTATTTCTATCTTTATAGCCTCTGTGCTGTTTTTTTATGTGAGTGTAATTCTGGGTTATTTTACTTATTCCATGCAAGGCAATCTAAAAGTTGCCATAATAGTTTTCGCTTTCCTGTTTTTTTTATTATATGTTTCAAGCATTACGATTTTATTGCCCTGGCTTAACAGTATAGTCAGTAAAAGAGACTGGTATTCTTTTTTTGCCAACAGGCTGATAATTGGCGGCATAGCAGCATTTGCAGCAAACTTTTTAGCGGGAAGATACCTGGGAAATAATCCGGGTATATTAAATTTTATCATTGTGTTTTCAATTGCTTCTTTTTTAGGTATAGCCAGTACTTTGTCAATTATTAGAATGCCGATACCTTCAGGAAATGAACAAAAGAAATTTGAAATAAAAAATTATTTAAGAAATGTCAGAAGATGCATATTCGGTGAAAAATTCTATATTATATTAATATCTCAATTTTTTAAAGCTTTTGGAAGCACAATGATAGTTCCTTTTATTGTATTGTTTCTTTTAGAAGAAATACAAATAGGCTATTTCCAGATAGCAAAACTGCTTAATGTGTCTCTTGTAGTAGCACTGATAGGCTATAAGATCGCAGGATATTTAACAAAAAAGTTTGGCAATTATACAGTATATAAATATTCTTTGCTGTTGGGATTAATTATACCGGTACTCTTTTCGATAAGTAAAAGTGATTATTACTTCATTTATTATATTATCTATTTTTTAACCGGATTTTACGAATCTTCTTGGCTTTTAAGCGGTGTTGGGGTGATATTTGATTATGCGAAAACCGGCAAAAAATCTGTTTATAATTCTTTGCAGTCAATGGCAGGAGGACTTGGAGCTATCCTTGCCCCAATTATTGGAGGATTATTAATAAAATATTTTAACAGTTTGCAAATAAATATTAGTATTTTTGGAGTAACTCTGACAAGTTATAGAATTTTATTTTTAGTAAGTATTATTTTTACCGGCATTTCAGTTATTATACTTTTCCTGAATAAAACACAAAATATTAGTATCGATGCCGGCCAGACCATCCGGTGAAATATATCATTAATTTAAATTTATTATATTAATTTTGGGTAACAAGGGGAGAAGCTAAAAGTGGTTTATGATCGAGGCAATACAAAAACCAGCTTTCCGTCATCACTTATTGATGAGGTTGTAAAATTGAGCAATAGGCCTGATAACGTAGGATTGAAAAATTTTTGGGAAAGATTTTATAAATTAGTAATTTATTTGATAATTTATTATAATTTTGATATTATATTACATTATATATAATATATAATGTATAAATTGAAATTAGTTTTTTAATTACAATAGATTATAACAGAGGAATAAAATCGTTAAAAATAAATAAGAGTTTATAAATTGTTTTAAATTCCTTTATATGTATTGTGAATAAGTAATTATCATAAATATGATTTTATGTTAATTTAAAATTTATTTTATAAAAATGGAAATATTACTATTCTAAAAAGGAAGTTTTATGAAAACAGAAACAATTATTAACATGTTGAAAACGATGGTAAAAATCAGGTTTTTTGAGAAATTTGTCCTACCACAGGAAAGCGATATATTGGATGCGATTAAAAAGATAGCATAAATTGATAATTTTCTTGTTATATTTATATTTTCAAGTATCTGGGATGATTATCAATAGCAGCTTAGATCCTGATCTATATCCAGTGAAACACTTTGGTAGATATAAAAAGACAGCAGTAAAATAAAAGCGTTAATAAAGAAAGGGTTGTGGAGTTATGGAAAAAGTAAAAGAGAGATTGGCATATGTTAATGGAAATTTTGTTTCCGAAGCAGAAACAAAAGTATCCGTATATGATTCTGCTCTTATGTTTGGAGATATGGTATTTGAAATGACTCGTTCATTTAATGGCAAACAATTTAAACTTCGGGAACACCTGGAAAGGTTATATAGAGGGATAAAAGAATTGAAAATTCCATTAAAGGAAACCATAGATGAAATGGAAGAGTTGGTAAATAAAACCATTGAGAAAAATAAACCGGCATTTTTACCTACAGATGAGCATAGAATTATGATAGATATTTCCAGAGGACCGCTTGCCATGTATAGTAAAATTTTTAATGGAAAAGTCGAGCCTACAGTAATAATCACAGATTTTCCTGTAAAGTGGACGGTTGAAAGTCTGGCACACTTTTATGATGATGGAATTCATGCAGTAGTTCCCAGGCAGCATGCTATCCCGGCACAATATCTGGAGTGTAAGATTAAAAGCAGAAGCAGGCTTCATTTTTTATTGGCTAATCTGGAAGTGTCAATGCTAAATGATCCAAATGCTTGGGCTCTATTGACAGATCCTGACGGATTTATTGCTGAAGGAACAGGTTCTAATTTTTTTATAGTTAAAGATGGCAGGTTGATTACACCAGAAGGAAGAAATATCTTAAGAGGAATTACAAGGCAATATATAATGGAGCTGGCATTAAAAACCGGCATACCTGTTACAGAAAAGAATATTGAATTATATGATGTAATTAATGCAGATGAGGCTTTCTTTACTTCTGCCGGAATTTCAATGCTGCCCTGTACAAAAATCCAGGGTTTAACTATCGGAGATGGGAAAATGGGTAAAATTACTAAAAAATTAATAGAGGAATGGAGTAAAGAAGTTAATATAGATATTATTGAACAAACCAAAGCATTTGCCGCTGAGCTTGGAGATGAGTTAGGGAAAGGTACAAATATTTATAAATTTTAATTTGTCATATTAGTCAGGTTTTTAATTACGTGGACATTTGTATTATAATTTGTTCATGCAAATGTTCCTTTATTATATTTTTTGCTTTTTCAATATCTTTATCTATTATGGCATCAAATATTTTTTTATGTTTGTCATATGCTTTATCGGCTGTTGCCAGTGGTGATACGAAATGAATATTATTAAAAATATTAAGTATAAAAGAGTTTCCTGCTGACTCAACTATAGTTCTGTGGAAAGTATAGTCTGATTGTTCCATTTCCAGGTCTCCCATCTCAGCACGTTTTTTTATACTCTCAAGCAGGCTTTTTAATTTATTAATGATTTCCGGATTCAGGTTTCTAATTGTATTTTCTACACAAAAACATTCTATCATTATTCTTGTTTCATAAATATTTTTTATAAAAACCGGATCACTGAAATTGACTACTTCAGCACCTTTGTGCGGGATTATATTTATAAAACCCTGCGACATTAAATATTTTAAGGCTTCACGAACCGGTATATTGCTGACACCAAATTCTTTTGCAATTATACTTTCTTTTAGTCTGAAGCCTGTTGGATATTTGCCTTCCAATATTCTTGATTTCAGGGCATCGTATATTTGTTCTGCCAGCAATTTTTTATTTATTAATAAACTTTTTTCCATCTTTTATATTGATAACCTTAAATAATATTTTCTTTTGGCTTTAATTAAAAAGCTTTTTATTTGAATTTTACAATATTTTATATGATATATTATATATATCAATTAAAAAATAAAAATATTATCTATTTTTAGCATTTTAGGCTTGACGCTTCATATTAAATATTATAGCATCATATATTATATATAATATATAAAACTATAATCCAAGTTTATTATTTAGTAAAGTTAAATTTAAAAGGAAATTAAAATCAAATAAAGAATTCATCACCCAAAAAAGAATAATTTATTTATTGTAAGAAAAAAGGAAGTGAACCAATAATGAATCTAAAATGGCGTGTTGTGGAACTCTGGCATGAGCCCAATAAATCTGCCTGGAGCAGCAGGGAGCCGAGCATGCTTCAGACAAGGCAGTGGTACAGTCTCTCCGATGCATCAGCACTTGGGCGTTTTGTTAAGTTTATTGCCGCCCAGGGATATAATGGGTTGAATATATGGGGAGAGCCTGATGGTGAACCCGGGGCGTATGCTGCCCTAAACAGGTACCTGCTCCAAAACGGGATACGCCTTTTTCTTCGAAGAGAATACAATGAACTCATGAGAGGAGTCGGCTGGCATCCGGATCCTGCCGATGGTCTTATAGGACTTGGCCAGGTATCAAAAAGTGTTGATTGGCCGAGTGCCCGTCCCTGGAATAAAACTCTATTAAAATCCAAAAAGCTTTGCCCATATGGCCCTGACATCAGGCAGTACTGGAGTGAGCGTGCAGCACGCGATGCGGCTATGATGCCGGGGCTTGGCGGATACCGTATGTGTACTACCGAGCACTGGGCTCACTATGGAGGGCCCTGGATGTGCGACTGTCCGGTATGCGAGTCAAAGTCCCGCCGTCAAAGAACAATAGATGGAGCGAATGTCATCGGAGAAATACTTGCAAAACATGATATGATGCTGTTTTTTGAGCCTCTCCAGGATAACCCTGCAGGTGTAAGCCTTGAAGTTGAGCTTGAAAAAAACCTTACAACAGACGATCTTCTCCCCAATGTCTTGCATATAGTAAAAGACCGCTACTGGGACCATCATCCGGTATGGCCGGAGCATCCCCTTCAGGACAAGATAATCCCCGGCAGTGACGGCAACTCACCGTTTGTTACAGCTACCCTTATGGGACATGACCATAACGGGTTGTGCAAAGAGATATTATGTGATGTTGAGTGGTATAGTAAAGTTTTTAAGCGAATGAATAAGTCAGGTCAGCAGGGACTGTGGCTCATGTGCAATGCCAACCCCAAAGAACCGTGGGAACATCCTCTTAATATGGTTCACTGGTATGCCCTTGAGTGTTTTATGAAAAACCCCCAGGCAGAATCCGAAAAAATAATGAAGGAATGGGCGGTAAGCCAGTTTGGCAAAGAGACTGCCTCGGTAGTTTTAGATGTAATAAAAAAAGCAACGGAAGCTAACCTTAAGATATCTCACTTTAAAGGCGGATGGATTCAGTTCCATACCTTTATGGCACCTCTGTGGTACCTTGATTCCCGTCTGTGTGGTCCTTACATGATCATTGACCGTGTGCCCGGTATGATGGGAATGGAGCTTCCTGTGGATGCATACAGTCCTAAGCGTGCAGCAGAGCTAAGAGCCGATCCAAATCTAAAGATAGCTTTTGGCAAAAAGGTTCCGATTACTAAAGAGCTAAAGGCTGAACTTATTGGTCAGCTAAGTGATGCTTTTGACTTATATGACAAAAGTATAATTCTCTGGAAAGGTATCAAAAATAGTGTGAGCAAGAATGTCTATGAGTATACGTTGACCAGCCTGGAGGGACGCAAGAGTGATGCCCTTCTGTGGCGTGCCCAGATGGATATGTACATGGACTGGAAGTTGGGACAACTTACAGAAGCCCGCATTGATGAAGTGGTAGAATCCTGCCGCAATATAAAAGGTACACGTTGGGTAGAAGATCCTATGGATCCAAGTCCTGATACACTGTCCCTGATTCCTTGGCCGGGAGGAAGCAGTATTGCTGCATTTGCAAATGATCTCAGAAGCGAACTCCGAAAACCACGGCTGGAGAAATATTTTGAGTCTCTGCCTAAACTGGACGATAAATGGGGATATGGAATGACCGAATTGGTAGATTGCGATTATTATCGCGATAATCCCAATGCCGGAATATTAGATCAGATGAAAAAAGATAAATAAAATTAATGAGGAGAAAAGTAAATTGATAAAAGCTATCAGACATGTTGGAATTGTAGTAAAAGATATTGAAAAGAACCTGCAATTTTGGAGAGATATTATGGGTTTAAGGGTAAGGGAGGACTTTTGGGAGAAAGGTAAATTTATCAATGAGCTGCAAAACTTAGATAATGTAAAACTGCATATGATAAAACTGGTAGCACCCGACGGCTCGATGATTGAATTATTAAAAGATGAGGGAAATCCCTGTATTTCTAACAACAATAATAAACTTTGTGATGCCGGTATCAGGCATATAGCATTTACAGTAGATGATTGTAAAAAGGTATGGAATATCCTGCACGAAAATAATTGCGAGACCTTAAGCGAGCCCATCCTAAATCCAGAGGGTACGGCAAAAGTTTTTTTTGCCCGTGATCCCGAAGGTAATTTGTTAGAAATTGTTCAAATTATGAAAGGCTAAAAAGATGAATAAAAAAACAAATGAAGCAAGTAAAATTGAAACAGCCCATAGAAGAATAATTTCACAAATTCCGCATCCTGATTCTATTGCGATACTACAGGAATTAGAGCAAAATGAGCCTCGTTCCATGGCAGGATTTCTGCCTGTAGTTTGGGATAGAGCAAAAGGGTTTGAAGTAATGGATCCTTATGGAAATAAATGGATCGATTTTAGTTCTGCTGTAGTTCTGACAAACGCAGGTCATTCCAATAATATAATAGGAGAACTTATTAAAAAACAGATTGATTCTAATTTGTGGTTTAATTATTGTAATCCCTCAAAAATTCGTTTAGAGCTAATTAAAATGCTTAAAGAAATAATTCCAGCATATCTTAATAAGATTTTCCTTTTAACAACTGGTTCTGAAGCAGTTGAAGGTGCCATAAAACTAACACGAATGAATGGGCTGAAAATCTCAAAAAGCAAGTATATTATTCTTTCTTATTTTAACTCCTTTCATGGAAGAACAATGGGGGCACAAATGGCAGGAGGCTTTATGGATCAACAGGATTGGATGGGTATAAAACCTGAAGGGTTTTTGCATATTCCATTCCCGGAATGCTTCAGGTGTCCATGGGGAAAGGAAAAATATAAAAATTGCGGGAAAGAATGTTTCCGGAAAACGCTTGAATATATAATGGAGAAAAATATTTGTGAAAAAGACATAGCCGGAGTAATTACTGAGACATTCCAGGGTCCTACTGTAGCATACATGCCTATGGACTATATCCAGGAATTATATAAGTGGAGCAGAAAAAATAATATATTAATCATTTTTGATGAAATGCAGGCAGGTTTTGGGAGAACAGGCAAGTGGTTTGGATTTGAACATTATGGTATTGAAGCTGATTTAATCACAATGGGAAAAGGTATGACTTCTTGCTTGCCAATGTCTGGTATTGCAGGCCGCAGTGAAATTATGGATTTACCGGTACATGGAGAAATGAGCAGCACTCATACAGGTAATACATTATGCTGTGCCGCGACTATTGGAAACATAAAGGCAATTTCAGAAGGCAAACTTGTTGAAAATGCTGAAAAGTTAGGCGAAACGGCAAACAAGGCTCTTAAAAACTTGCAAAAAAAATACCCTGATTATGTAGGTGGTATAAATGGAATTGGACTGGTTCAAGCTATTTACATAACTGATGGCAATACTAATAGAATGAATGCAGAACTTGCTGAAAAAGTTATAAAAAGATGTATGGAATTGGGGCTGCTTCTTCTTCCAACCTGGCCAAGAAGTACTATAAAGATAGCTCCTCCGCTTTGCATTACAGAAGATGCATTGCTTGAGGGTTTAAATGTAATAGAGCAGGCATTGTCAGAATGTGTTGATGAAATTAAATAATTAAAAACTTTTCTTTGGGGTTAAACAATTTGAAAAATATTTAGCCTCAGGAATGCGGTCTTGTGTTGTACACGGTAGCAGGTCTTTATGTAGAAGTTAAATGGGAAGATGTTTTAAAAATGATTGAAGCATGGAAAAAATATAGATATGAGTATAATTATTAGATAAATGATTTTCTGGATATACTTCCTGATGAAGGGTAATTTATATTTGTTCATCTTAGTTGTTACTAAAATTTATAAAAATCTTAATAAGCAAAAAATTTAAATTAATTAAAGTATTTTCAAGAGGTACTTAAAGAATTAAAAAAAAGGGCGGTGAAAACGTAATGAGCGATCTTCAAAGATTGGCAATGGTAACCGGAGGCGCAACAGGTATAGGTGCTGCAATTGTTGAAAGACTGGCAAGAGAAAAAATAAAAGTTGTATGCTGCTTTAACAAAAGTGAATCTAAAGCTAAGGAACTACAGTTAAAACTTAAAAATAAAGGTCATGGTGAAGTAATAATAAAAAAAATGGATGTTTCCAATGAAACTGAAATTAAGAACATAGTTGAGGAAGTAACCAAGTACTTTAACCAGCCTATAGATATTCTTGTAAATAATGCCGGTGATGTGTTTGGCGGTGCTCCAATTGACCAATTGGAAGTAGAGGTATGGGATAAGGTTATGTCAGTTAATTTAAGAAGTGTATTTTTATGTTCAAAATATTGTATTCCAGGTATGAAGAAAATAAAAAAAGGAACAATTATTAATATAAGTTCTATTTCAGCAAGAAGCGGGGGAGGACCTGGAGCATCACACTATGCTGCTTCCAAGGGAGGAGTCGAGGCTTTTACAAGAGCTTTAGCAAAAGAGCTTGGGCCATTTAATATCACGGCAAATGCAATTGCTCCCGGAGTAATACTCACGCCTTTGCATGAGCGGACAAATACTGCAGAGACTCTTGAGAAAATAAGACAAACTACACCACTACTAAGACTGGGTAATCCGGAAGAAGTAGCCGGGGTGGTGTCTTTTCTCTGTACGGAGGATGCTTCTTATATTACCGGAGAAATAATTTCAGTAAATGGTGGCTTAAGGATGGGATAAAGGGAATTTCATTATAAAAATTAAAAACTGAAAGAAGGTTGGTCTCAATGGAACCGATTGTAAAGTTACGAGAAAAAATTGCATCAAAAAAATATTGTATCGGACCTGCTATTATTATTTCTGATCCTTATGTAATAGAAGCTGTTGCAAATCATGTGGATTTTTTATGGATAGAAATGGAACATGTGTTAGTAAATCCGCAAGTGGTATATTCTTATTTTTTAGCGGCACGTTTGAAAGAATTGCCAACTCTCGTACGTGTTACCAGCCTTCATGATTCTAACATTAAACCCATTATTGATTCTGGGGCAAGCGGTATCATTGTACCGCAAATAGAATCCAGCGAAGATGTGAAAAATATTGTTGAGCAATGCCGTTTTAAGCCATTAGGCAAAAGAGGCTTTGGAGGGAAAATGGCTGCTAATCATAGTTATAAAAATTGGATAAAGTATACAAACGAAGATTTTTTTATTGCTGTCCTGATAGAGAATCAAAATGCAGTACAAAATATTGAAAGCATATTAAAGGTACCGGGTTTAGATACTGTTATCATAGGTCCGATGGATCTTTCGAATTCACTTGGTATACCAGGCGATATAATGAATAAAAAGGTTTTATCGGTAATAGACCATGTTATATCAAAATCAAATTCTGCTGGTATAAATGTAGGAGTTGGTTGCTCATTAGATTTTAATTTTATAAATGCAATGATTAACCGTGGCATAAAATTTTTGCAGGTCAGCACTGACTTTGATTATTTATCAGAATATGCCAGACAGGTCAGGTCAAAAATAATTAAGGAATAAGTAATCTAAAAATTTCCCTAGAGCAATCTTTAACAAAAAAGGAATTAAAATCTAATGAGCTATAAAGAAAATCTAGTTTCCACCGAATCTAACGTTAAGAAAATAAATATTCCGGATATGCTTACCCAGAACAGATTTAAGGAGACAAAGGAATTTATGGGCAGATTGTGGCGCGGTGAGATGCGCGGCGCATTGGCATATGTAGTGCCAAGTCCGGCTGCTGTAATACCTTTACCTAGTGAACCTAAATCCAATTACCATCCTGAAAAATTTTTATGTAAAAATTTGGATTCTTTGGCAAGCCGGCGTTGGGGTCATGATTATGGGATACCCATGATTCCGCTTTGTTAATACACGGG
>JAMCVO010000145.1 GCA_023475715.1 Actinomycetota bacterium | reverse complement strand
GATGAAAATCTAATTTTTCAGCATCTCTGAGCTTATCCAAAAAACCTTTCAAAATCTGAGACAGAATTACACCCGAGTTTCCTCTTGCACCCATCAAAGCACTAAAAGATACTTTTTCAGCAAGGTTTTGCATTGTAAAATCATTCATATTATTAATTTCCTGCTGAATTGATTTCAGGGTCAAAAGCATATTTGTGCCAGTATCACCATCCGGAACCGGAAAAACATTTAAATTATTTATTTTATTTTCATTTTCTTTAAAATTTAAAATTATTATATCTATAACTTTTTTTACTTCTTTGTCATTTAATTTTATAGCCAACTTTAAACCACCTTTACGAAATTCAAAATTGTACTTTTTAATTTTAAATTAAATATTGCAATAAAATCAATTATTATTCAATCAATCATCTATTCAACCGTTAATTTTTATTTTTTCATACACTAATTCTGCAATCAGCTCCAAACCTTTTTTATTAGGATGTATTCCATCAGTCTGAATATATTCTGCAGGATCAGATTCTTTATTAAAAGCTTCCCATAAGTCTATATACCCAAGGTTATTATTCTTTGCAATTTCAATAATTTTTTCATTATATACCTCATAAATCTCTCTTTGTTTTTTTCTAAAATTCTCATTTTCTTTTTCCGGGAATAATCCTGTTACAGGATTAATTCCTAAAATAAGAACTTTTAAATCATCGAACTTGAGTTTGCTAATTAAATCATTATAATAATTTTCAAAATCTTTAATACCGATATTCGGAGCAGATCCTGAGATCATCCCGTCATTTAGACCAAAATTAATAATAACAACATCAGGCTTAAAATTGACCACGTCTCTCTTCATACGTTTGGCTGCGTCTTTTATCGTGTCACCACCAATACCGCTATTTATTACTTTTATTTGGGGAAACTCCTTTATTAATAATTTTTCAAGCTGGGATGGATATGAATATTCATACTTCATGTTCCATCCAAATGTCACAGAGTCTCCAAAACAAACAATACGGGGTGAATATAAGTCAATTTGTTTTAAATTTATACTTCTTGTCTCAATTCTTAAACCCGGATAGTTAAAGGGGATGCCAGATGCCAGCTTTTCTGTTTTTTTTAAAACGTTACTGCATGAGAAAAAGCTTGTTACAATAATGCAAAATAAAAAAATAAAGGCATATTTTAATATTATTATGTTTTTACATTTCTTCATATATATTAGGAACGGGCCTGAAAATTTTTAATTTTGTTTTTAATTTTGTTTTTAATTTTGTTTTTATTCTTGAAAATAAAAAATAAAAGTGTTACCATTCTTCCCGGTTTTAAGACATTATTATATTAAATAAAGTTTTAATTTAGACCAAATAATTATAAAATAAATAAATTAATTAAAATAGCAGGAGTTGATATGTCCAATATATGTAAAATTTGTGGCAAACAGCCAGGTTTTGGTAATAATGTGAGCCATTCACATAGGAAGACAAAAAGAGTATTTAAACCTAATATAGTCAAAACAAAAGTTGAGCTTGATGGAAAAGTTCAAAATATAAACATTTGCACCAAATGCTTAAAATCAGGAAAAATTAAAAAAATCGTATAATTTAGAAATTATAAATATTTTAACAATACATTATTTTTATAAACCTTGTTATAAAAATCATCTTGATTTATTTTATTAGTCATTCAAAAAAATCACCGGTTTTTATCCTATAGCCATTTAAAAAATCCAGAGCCGTTATTGCTTTCTTGCTCTGAGGTTTTAAAATTTCTATTTTTATAATCTCGTCTTTTCCACATTTAACTATCAGGCCATTAACTTTATCAGCACTGATTATCTCCCCCGATTTTTTATTTTTAAGATTATCGTTTATCTTAAAATTTATAATTTTACTTGCTTTTATTATTTTTATAACCTTTTTATTCCATAAAGAAAAACAACCGGGCTCGGGACTAAAAGCTCTTATTTTATTATCAATCTGCTGTGCCGTATTGTGCCAATCAATCTTTAAATCTTCTTTTGAAAAAGTTGATGTGTATGTTATACCTTTTTTCCCCTGCGGATATGGAAATATTTTACCTTCTTCCAACAAATCAAGTATGGAAATTAACATTGGAGCACCAATCCTGATCATCTTAGTTTCAAGGCTATCTTTGGTTTCGTTATTTTGAATTGAAAACTTGCATTGTGCAAAAATATCACCCTCATCCAATCTTTCACTTATACTAATTATGCTGATGCCGGTTTCACTGTCTCCGTTAAAAATTGCACTTACAATGGGAGAAGGGCCTCTGTATTTTGGAAGAAGTGAAGGATGAACATTAATACTTTTTCCTGCAGAAAACTTTAAAATTTCAGAAGGAAGCAGTTTTCCATAAGAAACCACTACCAGACAATCAAACTTTGTCCTGGAAATATTAGAAATAATTTCATTATCAATTTTATCGGCTTGAATTATTTTAAATTCTTTTTTACTGGCGTATTCCTTAACAGGGTTGCCAAGTATACTCATTCCTCTGCCTATTGCTTTATCAGCTCCGGTTACAACCGATACTAACTGGTGATTTGAATTATAAATCGCATTTAAAAATGGCACAGAAAAGTCAGAAGATCCAAAAAATACTATTTTCACAATTTAATTTCTCTGTTTATTTTTGATAAAAAATCTTTCCTTGCTTTTGGGCTAAGAAGGTCAATAAACAACATTCCATTCAGATGATCTATTTCGTGCATAAAAATTCTTGCAAGCATTTCTTCAGCTTCAAGCTCGATTTCATCTCCCTTTAAATTTTTTGCGCTCAATTTGATTTTTTTTGGTCTTTTTACAGTTGTTTTAACAGAATAAAGTGACAGACAGCCTTCTTCATCTTCAAGCATTTCGTTATCGAGTATCTTAATTTCAGGATTTATAAATGCTTCAAATTTTTCATTTAAATATACTATAATAATACGTTTTAATACACCAATCTGAGGCGCTGCAAGTCCTATACCGGATATACCGCCATCGGAAACAGTATCAACCATATCTTTAACAAGCTTCAAAATATTTTTATCTATAGTGTCAACTGCCCTGCTTTTTTCTCTTAATACAGGATCTCCTATTTTTCTTATTTTTTTTACTGCCATTTTATTCTTTCTTTTAGAAAAAGGGTTATAATATTTTAAGGATAAAAAATACTATTAATATTATTTTATAATAATATCTTATAAAATCCATACAGGATCCACATCTATTATAATTTTACTGCTGTCCATTTTTTTAAAGTTTCTCATAATTTTACCTAATTTTACTGCAAACTTATAAAATTCTTTGGTTTTAATAATTATATGCCATCTGTAAAAAATATTTAATTTTAAAAATGGAGATGGCACCGGTCCAAGCATAACAAAATCAACATTTGTAATTTTTTCATAAATTTCCTCAGAAAGTTTTATTATTTCTGACTTTACTTTTTTTTCCGAGCTTCCTGAGACAATTATGTTTATAAGATCCGAATATGGCGGATAGCAAAGTTCCTTTCTGTTTAAAAGTTCCTCAAAGTAAAAATCTTTATAATTCCCGGAAATAAAATTTCTTATAGCGATATTTTCAGGATTAAAAGTTTGAATTATTATTTTTCCTCTTTTATTGTAACCATTTATTTTTTGCGATATTTGATTTATCATCTGAAAAACTCTTTCATACATATGGTAATCTGGTAATTCAAGCATGTTGTCACAGCTTATTATTGCAGCAAGTGTTATATTTTCAATCCTATAGTCTTTAGCAATCATCTGGGTTCCTATAATAATTGCAGGCCCGCAGCAGCTTATTTTTTTTAATAAATCTTCCTCTGACCCTTTTTGCTCCAATGCTTCAGAATCAATCCTGAAGATAGGTACATCTTTAAACCTTAACTTTAAACTTGATTCAACTTTTTCAATTCCGGAACCTGAAAAAGATATATTATTACTACCGCATGAAGTGCAAACTCCTTCAAAATGAATTTCATTTCCACAGTGATGACAAATCAGTTTTTTGCCAGTTTTATGATATCTATAAGACAAATTACATATAGGACATTTTGGAATGCTTCCGCATTTGGTACAAATTAAAAAATGGCTGAAACCTAATTTGTTTATGAAAATAATTACCTTATTGCCAGCTAATATCTCTTCATTTATTGCTTTATGTAAAGTATTTGTGATCAATGTATCATCTTTATAGCTGTCAATTTTTTTTAAATCTACGACTACTTTTTCAAGTAAAGTTTTATTATTAAAATTATCTGATACCTCAATAATTTTGAAATTATTTTCATCCTCTGCTTTAAATCTTATACTTACGGAAGGTGTTGGACTTGTAAAGACAACAGGAATTTTTAAAATTTTTCCTAGTTTTAACGCTACATCCTGAGTATTATATCTTACGATAGTACTGTCTTTATATGAGAGGTCATGCTCATTGTCAACAATGACCAGTCCCAGGTCTTTAATCGGAGCAAATAATGCGGATCTTGTCCCTATAATTACTTCAAAATCGTTATCCCAGATGTCATACCAGGTCTCAAATCTCTTTTTCTCACCCATCTCGGAATGATATATGCAAACATGCTGTGCAAAATTTATTTTAAAGTCTTCATAAAGTTTTTCTGCCGAAATAATTTCAGGAACCAATATAAGAACCTTCCGGTTGCTTTTCAAAGTTTGGCGGCATAGGTTTAAATATAATAAAGTTTTATTATAAGAGTTCATAAAACCTTCCAAAAGAAATGCTTTATGAAGGTTTTGCCTTATAAAATTATTTATTTCTTCACAGTAAACATCGCCAAAAAATTGATGCTTGTCTAGGTTTATTGAAGGAACTAAATCTTTATACTGTCTGCCGGTGATAACTTTACTTTCATCCATTACTGTCTTAATTTTAAGCTTGCAAAATTTTTCAAGCTTAGCTTTTTTAACAGGAGGAAGGAATAATTCAATTATCTTCCCGATTGCAGCAATATAATAAAAGCTCATCCAATAGATAAGGGTTAATTTTTTAATATCAAACAGAGTTATATTTCCAACTATTTTGTCTATTTTTTTAAGATTTTTATCAGGCAGGTTAGATTTATCCTTAAGTCTTGAAACATAGCCAATTTCTTTTCTATTGCCAAAAGGCACAAATACCATGGTTCCAATCTCAATATTATCACTTAATTCTTCAGGTATCTTGTAATCAAAAGCATGGCTTATCTCTATTGCTTTTAAATCAAGGAAAACTTCAGCAATTTGATTGCGAGGCGTCATATAAAACTAATTAAATATATAATTTAAGATGCTTAAAGACGTTTATTTCATATCAAAAAATTTCTTTATTTTATCAACTTTATCGAGCTTTTCCCAACTAAAGTCTCTGTCATGTCTTCCAAAATGACCATAAGTTGCAGTCTTTTTATATATAGGCCTGATAAGGTCAAGATCCCTTATAATTGCTCCAGGCCTTAAATCAAATATTTCACAAATAGCTGCTTCTATTTTTGATTTATCAACATATTCTGTTCCAAAAGTTTCAACCATTATGGAGACAGGGTGAGCAACTCCGATCGCATATGCTACTTCTATTTCTATTTTATCGGCTACTCCTGCCGCAACAAGATTCTTGGCCACATGTCTTGCTGCATAACTTGCCGATCTGTCAACTTTTGAAGGATCTTTCCCTGAAAAACACCCCCCGCCATGTCTTGCATAGCCGCCATAGGTATCCACTATTATTTTTCTACCCGTAAGTCCGGTATCACCCATGGGTCCGCCAATGGTAAATTCGCCTGTAGGATTTACATATAGCTTTAGATTCTTACTAATATATTGCTCAGGTATAATGGGTTTTATTACCAATTCTTTTATATCAGGAGCTATCTGGGTGTCTATGTCAATCATTGGTGCATGCTGGCACGCTACAACTATTGTATCAACTGAAACTGGTTTTCCGTTTTCATATGATACAGTAACCTGGGTTTTACCATCTGGTCTTAAATAAGGAAGTATTCCTGCTTTTCTTACTTCTGACAGCCTGTGGGCCAGTTGATGCGCAAGTTGTATCGGCAATGGCATATATTCCGGTGTCTCTGTACAGGCAAATCCAAACATCATACCCTGGTCACCGGCACCTATATTGTCAATGTTATCTTCATATCCATTACCCGCACGAGCCTCGAAAGACTTATTGACACCTTGAGCTATATTGGGAGACTGCCTGCCTAATGATGTAATAACACCACAGGTTTCATAATCAAAACCATATTTCGCTCTTGTATAACCAATATTTTTTATTGTTTCTCTTACTAAGTCCGGAATTTCAACGTAAGTATTTGTTGTTATTTCTCCGGCAACTATCACGATCCCTGTTTTTAATAGAGTTTCGACTGCTACTCTGCAGTTAGGATCCTCTGATATTATGGAATCAAGTATTGCATCTGATATTTGGTCCGCCATCTTATCAGGATGGCCCTCAGTTACAGATTCAGAAGTAAACACATAGCTATTCTTATTTGTCATAAAAACCTCCTAAAATTTCATCAAAAATTTGACGTGCTATTATTCTCTTACTATTTTTTTCCAATTTTTTAACATCTCCATTTTTATGGATTAGAAATACTTCGTTAAAATCACTCTCAAAACCAATATCATCTCTTGATATATCGTTTAATACTATCATATCTATATTTTTTTCAGATATTTTAGACTTTGAATTTTCAATTTTCTCGCCGCTTTCAGCAGAAAAACCTACAAGAATCTGATTTTTATTTTTAAGCTCAGAAAGCATTTTTAATATATTAACATTCTCTTTAAATTTTAATTTCGATATTATATCATCATTCTTCTTTAACTTATAATTAAACTTATTTTCCGGAATAATATCACTGACGGCTGCTGCCATTATAGTAATGTCTGACTGTTTGAACCGTTTCAGTATCTCTTCTTTCATCCCTGATGTATCTTCAACCATTATTGTTTCAACGCCGTAGGGTCTTACTGAGTTTTTGTTTGTTGTTATCAAGGTTACATTTCGAGCTCCTCTGAAATATGCTTCCGCTGCAAGCTCATGGCCCATTTTGCCGCTGGATCTGTTTGATATAAATCTTGCGCTGTCTATATATTCTCTGGTGCCGCCTGAAGTTACAATTATTTTCTTACCCGATAGATCATTTGAATATTTTACCAGCATGCTTGCTTTTTCAATGATAGCATCTTTATCTGCAAGTCTTCCAATGCCTTCTTCCCCACAGG
Organism: Actinomycetota bacterium; assembly: GCA_023475715.1. Next base: position 32,797 of record JAMCVO010000145.1, on the reverse strand, counting down.
CAAGATTTCCATTTACCGGTCCCACAAAGAAATATTTTCCGGTTTTTTCAAGTTTTTCAATATTTTCGGTAATAGCCTTGTTTAAATACATTGATTCATTCATTGCCGGCGCAATAATTACGGGACAGTAAGATGCAATCACAGCAGTTGTAAGAAAATTATCACAAATTCCACATGCTAGTTTGGAAATGGTATTTGCGGTTGCGGGTGCAATAATTATTAAATCTACGCTGTGTGATAATGATATATGTTGAATTTTTTCTTCATTTATGAACTGTTCAACAATAGTTTTTTTTGAGCTTAGGGCACTAAAAGTTATCGGATTAATGAAATATAAAGCATTGGGACTCATCACCGGGTAAACAACTGCACCTGATTTTACCAGTTTACTGCAGATATCAGCAGCCTTGTACGCTGCAATTGATCCTGTAATTCCTAAAATGATTTTCTTTTTATTTAATAATGAAGAAATGGAAGGATCCATTTTAATTCCTATTTAATTCCATCTTTAACTCTGACAAAGCTTACTTTTTTTTCTTTCAGTTCGGCAATTGCTATTTCCAATGGATCGTTAGTATCTATTTCAACAAGCGGAGGCACTATATTTACTCTTTCCATATTTCTTTTTGCAACAATATAAGCACCGAGTTCCCTAGCTCTTTTAGCAAGACAAATACAAAGAGTGTATTTACTGTCAACAATACTTACCAAATCATCAATATTGAATAGGTCCATTGTGGTTTTACCCCTTTTGAGAATTTAACAAATTTTTTAAGTTCAGCAAAGCTTCATTATAATTATTATTTATAATTATGCAATCATAATATTTTTGATATTTAAGTTCTTCTTCTGAAGTTTCCATTCTTTTTTTAATTTCAATGCAGTCTTCAGTATTTCGTTTGCCCAATCTTTCTTCCAAGTTAATTATTGAAGGAACCGTGATAAAAATCATATAAGCATCCTTAATAATATTTTTAACCTGCAACGCACCTTGCACATCAATTTCAAGTATAACATTCTTACCTGCTTCCAGTTGCTTTTGGACAAAGTCTTTCGGAGTTCCATAAGAAAAATCACAGTACGTAGCATATTCTAAAAGCTTTTTATTTTTCTTTAGGTTTTCGAATTGTTCATTGTTTAAGAATCGATATTTTTCTCCATCTTTTTCGTTTTTTCTCTTTGGTCTTGTAGTTACAGAAACAGATTTGACAAAGCCGCGGGTCACCTTCAAAGCATCTGAAATAAGGCTGCTTTTCCCGGCTCCGGAAGGTCCTGATATTATAAAAAGCTTTCCTCTTTTTTTAGCCATATTTGTAAAATCCAATAAAAGTTTTAATCAATTTCAACATTAAAATAATTTAGGAAATTTTTCTTCTGACTCTTTCCAAGGCCATCCATTCTCTTGCAGTGATTGATTTTTAGCTTTTTTAAAATTTTATCTGCACTTACTCTTCCTATTCCAGGCAGGGATTTTAAAAGTTCAAACACTTTCATGTTAGAAATGATTTCTTTATACAGCTCATTATCACTTAGAACCTTCTTTAAATTAAGATCACCTTTTTTTAATGCTTTTTTAGTTTCAGATCTTTTCTTTCTTATGAAACGGGCAAACTCCGCATTTGGTCTCAGAACTGTCATTATTTAATTATTTCCTGCTCCCGGGATAATCGATTGCAAAATTCTGCTTGCAAAGCGGACACTTGTCGGGAGGATATTTTTCTATTTTTAATTTTATAAATGAATAAAATGGATAGTCAAATTTTAAATTCTCGGACCTGTCAACAATGCTTATAATACCTTTGATGTCTGCTTTTGATTTTTTACAAATTTCAATAACTTCAAAAACAGAACCCCCTGTTGTAATTACATCTTCTGCTATAATTACCTTTTCATCCGGATTAAGTTCAAAACCACGCCGCAGTTCCATCCGATCATTTTTTCTCTCCGTAAATATCATCTTTGTATTTAATTTAAATGCAAGCATATATCCAAATAATATTCCTCCTATTGCCGGAGAAATCACAGTCTGAATGTTTTCACTATTGATTTCATTTCCAAATTCTTTCAAAGCATCACCGATAATTCCATAAACTACTACCGGATACTGCAATAATCTGGCACATTGCAAATAATATTTGCTATGGAAGCCTGAAGTCAGTTTAAAATGCCCTTCCATGATTGAGCCTGTATTTTTTAAGATTTTAACCATATCAACGTTCTCTAATTGCTTTATTACTTCCATTAAACAAGTGCCCTTTCTATTTCTGTAAAAAATTTTTTTATCACTTCTTCCGGATTTACTTTTGTGGTTATGGATCTGCCCACAATAATGAAATCAGCTCCATCTTTTATGGCATTATAAGGAGTATTTATCCTTTTCTGATCACCTTTGTCATCATCATCAAGTCTTATCCCCGGAGTTGCAATATAAAAACCGCTGCCTAATTTTTTTCTTATCGATTTTACCTCATTAGGTGAACAAATGGTCCCGTCAATACCATTTTTTATTGCTATGCTGGCAAGATTTATAACCGATTGTAAAAAACCTTTTTTAAATCCCATTACGTCGAGATCTTCATCATCGAGGCTTGTCAAAATGGTTACTGCAAAAAGTGATGGCGGGATAATATTACTCTTGGATGATTCTTCGGCTAGTTTTTGTTTTGCTGCTGCCAGCATCTTTCTGCCACCCAGTGCATGGATCGTTATTTTATCAACACCTAATTTGGAAATCGCAGCAATTGCACCATAAACCGTATTTGGTATATCAAGCAGCTTTGCATCCAGCATTACCTTATAGCCAAAACTTTTAACTGTATTTATTATATCAAGTCCACAGCTATATATTAATTCCAATCCCAGCTTCAAAGTTGTTACATTATTATTTATTCTATTGCATAGAGTTATAACTTCCTGCTTGCTGCTGGCGTCTATGCTTATTATCAACCTATCATTGATTTTAAGATTTTTTAAATACTTTTCCAATTATTTCACTTAAATTATTTATATTCTTTTTTAACAGATAATTACTTATTCCATCTAAAATCTTTATTCCTGCATCAACCTCAACAAAATTTATCGTTCCTATTCCAATTGCACTTGCGCCTGCTATCATAAATTCTACAGCATCCTGCCAGTAAAATATTCCACCCATGCCAATAATAGGTAAAATATTTTCCTTTGCAAGCTTCATAATTTTAGCCAATGCTATTGGTTTAATGGCAGGTCCGGACAAACCCCCAAATATGTTCCCAAGCTTGGGTTTGAAGGTATCAATATTAATGGCCGTACCTATGATTGTGTTTACCAATGATATTGCTTCAGCTCCTCCATCACGTGCCTTGGCAGCAGTGTCAATTAAATTATCAGTATTTGGGCTCAATTTTGCAATTAAGGGAATATCCAAAATTTCCTTTACGGAATTTATCAATGATTCTATTTGATCCGGCATTGAGCAAAATTCAATTCCACCCTTATCAACATTTGGACATGAAAGATTCATTTCAACAGCTAAGATATCGTCTTTTATACATTTTATTTCTTTTGCAATCCTTAAAAATTCTTCTTTATCTTCTCCAAAAATACTAAGGATAATATTTATTTTCAGATCTTTTAAAACAGGCAATTGTTCATCAATAAAATAATATATTCCTTCATTTGCCAGTCCAATCGAGTTCAGCATTCCTCCAACAGTTTCACATATCCGGGGAGGGTTATTACCCAGCTTTTTATTTAAAGAAAAACTTTTTGTAGTAACAGCTCCCAAATTGGAAATGTTATAGAATTGATTATATTCAATACCGCTTGCAAAAGTGCCCGAGCACGTTATGACTGGATTTTTCAATTTGATCCTGCCCAAATTAATTGACAAATTGGGCACTTTTTCTGATATATTCTCAGTCAAATACAACCTCCATTAAATTAAAAGCCGGCCCATCACTGCACACCCTTTTATAAGTAAATGCATTACTGGCTTCTTTTATCTTTATCATGCAACCCATACATGCGCCTATACCGCATGCCATCATTTCTTCCATTAGCACAGTTGCCGGAATATTTTTATCCTGCAGGATATCCTGGATAGCTTTAAGCATTTCTCTTGGGCCGCAGCATATAAGGTTGAATTCTTTATACTGGTCTATATGTTCCTTAATAAAAATTGTTGGCAAACCTTTTTCACCAAAAGAACCATTTTCAGTAAATATCCTGTAATTCTTTACGATCTTTATAAGATCACTTTCCCAGTTGAAAAATAATTCATCTTTAAAACCTGCTATAAAATATACATTTTTTTGCTGATCTGTAAGGGATCTGGCAATTAAGCAAAGCGGAGCTACTCCAATACCTCCTCCTACTAGCAAGAAATTTTTTTCCGTGATTTTTATTTTTAGTGCATTACCTAAAGGACCTATAAAATTAAGAATTTCGCCCTTTTTCAATTTTGAAAGGAAAAGGGTGCCTTTTCCTTTAACCAGATACAATATTGAAAACACATTAAATTTCTTATCAATTTCATATATTCCGAAAGGCCTTCTAAGCAAAGGGTCAAGCATACCTTCATAGCAGCATTTGATATTTACAAATTGTCCGGGTAGAGCATTCTTACAGATATAGGGTGAAAATATCTCCATCTTATATAATTCTTCGCCATATTTTCTATTTAAAAGTATTTCACCGCTTAATATCTTCATTAAATTCTATAAAACCTTAATTAATAATCTTGCATACACTTAACTTTAATTTCTTTATTATATTTAAGTTCATGAATTCCTTGTATAACTGCTGATGCGGCTGAAATAGTAGTTATTGAAGGAATATTCTGAACTACTGCAGCCGTTCTCAAATAATATCCATCGCTTCTTGCATTGCTTCCTTCCGGAGTATTTATAATAAGATCTATTTCCCCATTTTTCATCATATCAAGCACATTGGGTCTGCCTTCGCTTATCTTTAACACTGAAAAACACTTTATATTATTTTTTTCAAGTATTTCGCTTGTGCCTTTTGTTGAAATTATTTTAAATCCCATTTTGAATAAGGCTTCAGCAATCGGAACAATACTATTTTTATCCTTATCATTTACGCTTATAAAAACTTTACCGCTCACTGGAAGAACCTGATTTGTAGCCATCTGAGATTTTGCAAAAGCTATACCGAAATTTTTATCAATACCCATAACTTCTCCGGTTGATTTCATCTCAGGACCAAGAATGGTATCAAAACCAGGGAATCTGTTAAAAGGAAGAACTGCTTCTTTAATACTGAAATATTTCAAATTAATGCTATCAACTCTTTCAAAATTTAAGTCTTTTAATTTGTTTCCTGCCATAACTCTTACAGCTATTTTTGCAAGCGGAATTTTTATTGATTTACTGACAAATGGAACGGTCCTTGATGCTCTTGGATTTGCCTCAAGAACATATACAGTTGAATTCTTTATTGCATATTGAATATTCAAAAGCCCGATTACACTTAATTCTTTTGCAATCTTATATGTATAATCTTTAATGGTTTCGATAACTTTTTTGCTTAAAGTAAAAGGCGGCAATACGCATGCACTGTCGCCGGAATGGATTCCAGCCTCTTCTATATGTTCCATAATCCCGCCTATAAATAATTCACTGCCATCAAAGATCGCATCACAATCGACTTCTATTGCATCTTCTAAAAATTTATCCACAAGAATCGGTTTATCCGGTGATATGAGTGAGGCATTACTTATATAATTAACAAGACTTTCTTCATTATAAACAATATTCATTCCACGACCGCCCAGGACATAAGAAGGTCTTACCAGAATAGGATAACCGATTTTCCCTGCAACTATTATCGCCTCTTCTGTGGTCATAGCTGTTCCATTTTCAGGTTGGGGTATTTTCATCTTATTAAGCATATTGCCAAATCTTTTTCTATCTTCTGCAAGATCAATGTTGTCAGGTGAAGTTCCAAGTATATTTACTCCTGCCTGCTGGAGTTTTAAGGCAAGCTTTAAAGGAGTTTGGCCTCCAAATTGAACTATTACACCATAAGGTTTTTCTGCTTCAACGATATTCATCACGTCCTCAAATGTCAGTGGCTCAAAATATAATCTGTCTGATGTATCATAATCTGTGCTTACCGTCTCAGGATTACAATTTATCATAATAGTTTCATAACCGTCCTCGCGCAGCGCATAAGAAGCATGCACACAACAATAATCAAACTCTATTCCTTGACCTATCCTGTTTGGCCCGCTTCCAAGTATGACAATTTTTCTTTTTTCCGAAGGTCTGATTTCATCTTCCGTTTCATAAGAGGAATAATAATAGGGTGTGTATGCTTCAAATTCTGCAGCACATGTATCAACAGGTTTAAAGGTTGGAATAATGGAATATTTCTTTCTTAAGTTTCTTACCTTTTCTTCACTGCATCCGCATAAATAGCCTATCTGGGTATCAGAATACCCAAATCTTTTTGCGGCATATAATTTTTCTTTTGTAAGATTATCGGCATTGCACTTCTTAAAATCGTTTTCAAAATCTACAAGCTGTTTGATATTATTTAAAAACCATGGATCAATTTTTGTATAGTCAAATATTTCTTCAATACTATGTCCAAGCTCAAAAGCAAGTTTTATATAAAACACTCTGTCCTGGTTAGGAATTGAAAGATTATTACTTAAAAGTTCTTTTTTTATATTATCATGCCCGTCGGATCCAAGCCCGTATCTGTCAATCTCAAGAGATCTTATTGCTTTTTGAAGAGCATCTTTAAATGTCCTTCCTATCGACATAACTTCTCCAACGGATTTCATTCTCGTCGTAAGACTGATGTCCGTTCCAGGAAATTTTTCGAATGCCCATCTGGGAAATTTAACAACAACATAATCTATGGATGGCTCAAAACAGGCAGGGGTCTTTTTGGTAATATCGTTTGGAATCTCATCAAGGGTATAGCCTATAGCCAGCTTGGTGGCTATTTTTGCTATTGGGAAACCTGTTGCCTTTGACGCAAGAGCGCTGCTTCTTGAAACCCTCGGATTCATTTCAATTACAACCATCTTGCCATTTTCCGGATTTATTGCAAACTGTATATTGGAGCCGCCTGTTTCAACACCTATTTCTCTGATTATAGCAAGAGATGCTTCCCGCATATTTTGATATTCAATATCTGTCAGTGTCTGTGCCGGCGCAACTGTTATGCTGTCACCGGTATGCACACCCATAGGGTCAAAATTCTCAATTGAGCAAACTATAACAACATTATCGTTCCTGTCCCGCATAACTTCAAGCTCGTATTCTTTCCATCCCGCTACGGATTTTTCAACAAGAACCTGTGAAACTGGTGAAAAGTCGAGTCCTCTGGTTACTATTTCTATAAACTCTTCCTTATTGAAGGCCACTCCTCCGCCAATTCCACCAAGTGTAAAGCTGGGCCTTACAACAAGTGGAAATTTGAGCCTGTTGCTTATATCAAGAGCTTCTTTCAGGCTGTTGACGTACCCGCTTGGCGGAACATCAAGATTTATATTTTTCATCGCTTTTTTGAATTTTTCCCTGTCCTCGGCTTTACTTATAACATCCGCATTTGCGCCTATCAATTCAACGCCATATCTTTCAAGAATTTTTTCCTTTGACAGCGCAACAGCAATATTCAGCCCCGTCTGACCACCCAGTGTCGGTAATATTGCGTCAGGTCTTTCCTTCTTAACTATTTTACCCACATATTCTGAAGTAAGAGGTTCAATATATGTTCTGTCTGAAAACTCTGGATCGGTCATAATTGTTGCAGGATTTGAATTGACAAGTATTACCTTATAACCTTCTTCTCTTAGAACTTTACACGCCTGGGTTCCTGAATAGTCAAATTCACAAGCCTGCCCGATTACTATCGGACCCGAACCAATTATCATTATTTTCTTTAAATCTTTTCTTTTAGGCATTATTCTTCTCTATGAGCATTTTAAAATCTTTAAATACATATCTTGAGTCGTAGGGACCTGGCCCAGCTTCAGGATGATGTTGTATGCTGAATGCTTTTATTTCAGGATATTCGATTCCTTCGACAGTACCATCATTTAAGTTTACGTGAGTTATTTTATAAGAAGTTTTTTTTATTTCTTTAAGTGTGTCAGGATAAATTGAGAAACCATGATTCTGCGTTGTTATTTCGACTTTACCGGTTTTTAAATTTTTTACCGGATGATTCCCCCCATGATGCCCGAATTTTAGCTTATAAGTTTTAGCTCCGAGCGCAAGTCCCATTAATTGATGTCCCAAACAGATCCCGAATACAGGTTTTTTCCCCAGAAGTTCAGCAATATTTCTAATAGCATAATCCATTGCAGCAGGATCGCCCGGACCGTTTGAAATCAATATTCCATCCGGATTTAATTTCACAACTTCTTCCGGAGTTGTATTTGCGGGAACTACTATTATATTAAACCCGATATTATCAAGACATCTTAAAGTATTTAATTTTATACCGTAGTCTATAACAACAACAGTATGTTCGAAGTTATGCTTTTTCTTGTTATAGACATAGCTTTTTTTGCAGGTAACATATTTTACAAGATCTCTTCCGATCATATCAGGATAGGCATTCAGCTTTTCCTTAAGTTTTTTTACGTTATTTGTTTCGGTAGAAATAATACCCTTCATTGCCCCACCTAACCTTATTCTTCTGGTCAGCATCCTGGTGTCAATTTCGGAAATACCGGTTATTTTATGTTTTTTTAGATACTCCTGTAAGCTTGATTTTGCTCTCCAGTTACTATAATAATCCAGATACTCTCTTACAATAAAACCACTGACTTGTATTTTTTTCGATTCTATATCTTGATTGTTTATGCCGTAGTTACCTATTTGGCTGTATGTCATTGTTACAATCTGTCCATAATAAGATGGGTCTGTGAGGATTTCCTGATATCCTGTCATAGAAGTGTTGAAAACGACTTCACCCATAACTTCACCTTCAGAACCGAAATTCTCACCTTTAAATATTAGACCATCCTGCAGCATCAAAACTGATTTCAAGTATCAATCCTCCTGAGTAATTGAAATTTAAAATAATCAGCAGTTTTCACTTTTTAATATCAGCCTGCCATTATTTATCGTATAAACCACTTCACCATATAAATTTTGTCCGATGAATGCACTATTTTTACTTTTGGAACAGAAATCTTCTTTTTTTATTCTTTTATTTTTTTCTAAATCAATTATTGCAATATCTGCCTTATTTCCAACTTTAATTGCAGGCGTTTTTATATTTAATATTTTTGCCGGACCCGATGTCAATAAGGCCACAAACTTACCTAGTTTTATTTTTTCTTCTCTCACCAATTTTGTATAAGAAGCTTTAAACAATGTTTCTAATCCAATTGTTCCGGTTGCGGCATCCTTAAAAGTAGTGTTCTTTTCAGATTCATAATGTGGAGCATGGTCGCTTGCAATAGCATCTACGATTCCTTCAGAGATTGCGCTTACGAGAGCTTCCCTGTCTTCCTCTGATTTCAATGACGGATTTACTTTTAAATTTGTGTCATAACTTTCTAAAAAGCTGTCGTTGAAATAAAGATGATGTGGGGTTACGTCACATGTAATATTTAATCCATCTTCTTTTGCTCTTTTTATTAATATTATAGAGCCTTTGGAGCTGACATGGGTTATATGAATTTTAGCACCTGCCTTTTTTGCAAGCATTATGTCTCTGGAAATCATAAGTTCTTCTGCAAATCGTGAAATCCCATCGAGCCCCAATTTTGCAGAATAATATCCTTCATTTACAAGTCCATAGTTCGAAAAATAATAATCCTCTTCATGTAATATTAAGGGCAAATCTAAATATGAAACATATTTCATTATTTCATACATAAGTTTTGAATCCTGCACACATTTTCCGTCATCCGAAAAAGCAATTGCTCCTGCTTCTTTAAGTAAACCCATCTCAGTCATTTCTTTTCCTTCCAGATTCTTTGTCATAGCTGCGACAGGATATATTTTAAAATCAATTAGGCCGGATTTATTTAATATATAATTCACTAGATATTCCCTGTCTATCGCAGGGTTTGTATTTGGCATACATGCAATGCTTGTAATTCCACCTCTAAGTGCCGCCAGGAACCCGCTGCCAATGTCCTCTTCTTCTTCGTTGCCGGGTTCCCGCAGATGCACATGCATATCGACAAATCCGGGAAAAACAAAATAGTTTTGAGCATTCAGTATAATAAAATCCTTAGGCATACTTTCAATATTTATATTTTTATCTACTGCCATGATAATGCCATCTCGGATCAAAATATCAGAAATCATTTCCTTTCCAGACGAAGGTTCAAAAACAGTTCCCGATTTTATTAAAATATTATCTTTTCCTATTATGTTTCTCATAGCTCTGATTTTGTCAGTTAATAAATTTTAAATCTCATGTGCTTCCAAGCATTAAATAAATCAATGCCATCCTTACGGCTACCCCATTAGTAATCTGTGTATTAATCTTAAATCCAGCATAATTTTTCCCATGGTTCATGACATCTTCGCTTATTTCTATTCCCCTATTAACGGGACCGGGGTGCATTATCAGTGAACCCTTCTTCATTTTCTTCAACCTTTCCATATTTAAACTTAAAAACCTGTTATATTCCTTAATGGAAGGGTAATACTTTCTGTCTTGTCTCTCAAACTGCATCCTTAACATGTATAAAATATCTGTATTTTCAATGACTTTATCGATGTCATAAACATAATTTGAGTCCAAATATTCAAGATTTTCAGGTAAAAGCATTGGAGCAGAAACTATAGTTACGTCCATACCCATCCTTTTAAATAATTTTATATCAGATCTTGCAACTCTGCTGTTTAAAATATCTCCAACAATGGCAACTTTTAATCCTTTAAAATCCTTAAAGGATTTTTTTATTGTATATAAATCAAGCAAAGCTTGGGTAGGATGCTGATGCTTGCCATCACCGGCATTTATCAATGGTACATCGATATTTCTGGCAATGAAATTCATTACGCCGCTATCAGAATGTCTTACTATCAATAGGTCTATCATCATTGATTGTATCGTTTTTATTGTGTCTATAATTGATTCACCCTTTTTCAAGCTGCTTGTTGAAGCTGAAAAATTAATCAGATCCGCACTTAACCTTTTTGCTGCAATTTCAAAAGAATTCTTAGTTCTGGTGCTTGACTCAAAAAAAAGATTTATTATTGTCTTTCCCCTTAGAGTCGGCACTTTTTTAAATTCCCTGTCAAGAACTTCGCAGAAAGAATCAGTGTTTTCCATTATCAAATTGATATCATCAATGCTCAAATCATCTATACTTATCAAATTTTTAATGCTTATCATTTTCATAAAATTTCCTTTTTAAACAATCCGGTAAATCCGTTTAATTATGCTTACTTTGTTTCAAAAATTTTTACCATATCAGTATCATCAATTTCTCTCAACCTTACTTCTACAAATTCGTTTATCGATGTTGGTATATTTTTCCCTACATAATCCGCCCTTATCGGCAGTTCTCTGTGTCCCCTGTCTATAAGAACAACAAGCTGGATACTTTTAGGCCTGCCAAAATCGATGATGGCATCAAGGGAGGCCCTGATTGTTCTTCCGGTAAAAAGAACATCATCAACAAGTATTATGTCTTTTCCATCAATTTCGAATGGAATATCAGTAATATCAATTACAGGTTTGATTTTACTGCCTACATCATCCCTGTAAAATGTAATATCAAGCCTGCCAATTTTTAAGTCATTTTTTTCAAGCTCTTCTATATTTTTTGCTATTCTTTCCGCAAGAGGTACGCCTCTTTTTTGAATACCTATGAATACAAGATTTTTAGATCCTTTATTTCTTTCAATAATTTCATGAGAGATTCTCTTAAGTATTCTTTCTATATCATTTTCATTTAATATCGATGCTTTTTCTTGCATATAATTTTCCGGATATAATGATAAAAAGTATGATATTTATCATATTTATAAATAAAAAAACCCTCCTACAATAAAAGTAAGAAGGTCTTATATGACTCAAATATATTAATAAATTTTGCTCGTAATTTCTCAAGCTATCCCTTTTTAGTCTCTCAAGGACTATTTTAAAGGTATTAAAATTTTTATACTTGAGACAATATATGAAATTTTAAATAAAAAAACAAGCTTTTTTTAAACATTTTTATTCAACATTAAAAAAATTTAATGTTTTTCTTAAGCAAAAAACATTGACAATAAATTCTAAAGTATTAAAATCTAACAATTGTAATTTGATTTAATTTTTATCTTATTTAAATCATTATAAAAAAATCTATTGAAAATTTAAGCTAATTTAGAAAGGAAATAAGAAAAGTGGAAAGAAGAAGTAAAAAATTCAGGATTTCTTTAATTGCAATAATTACATTATTCTTATTATCTGTGGTTTTATTGATTCCCGGTATGATCTTTGCTGCAGATACCAGTACCGATACTACAACACCTGAAACTGTTAATATTCCGGAGACTATTAAATTCGATGTCACTTTCCCCGAGATAAAAGCTAAGGCAGGTGCATCATTTTCATTTGCAGCTGATTTAACATATCAAGGTGACGAAGAACAAACATTTGATTTAATTACTAAAGGTCCCGATGGATGGTATGTATCGATTGCACCATCCTATCAGGAAAGCGAAATCTCCGCTATTAAAATGGTTCCAGGTAAAAAAGAAAGCTTGAAAATTACTGCAACTCCGCTGATTAAGCAAGGTCCTGGTGAATACGATATAACTATTACAGCCAAAAATGATGATTTGAAACTGGAAGCTACAACAACATTTAAAGCAATCATAACCGCAACTTACGATTTTACCTTAACCTCTAAAACAGGAATGTTAAATACAAAGGCTACTTCAGGTAAAAATAATCCATTCATTGTAGTCCTCACAAGTATGGGTTCTGCTGATATCGAAAATATTACATTAAAAGCAGACGCTCCCGAGAAATGGATTGTAAAATTTGATCCTGAAAAGATAGAAACATTTAAATCAGAAGAAACCAAAGAAATTAAAGTGACAATTACGCCTCCTGATAAAACAATTGCAGGTGATTATATGCTTACTTTTTCAGCAAATAGTGAAAACGTCTCTAAAAATATCGACGTAAGAGTGACGGTTGAAACTCCTTCAATTTGGGGTTGGGTTGGAATTGGTATAATTGTTATAGTGGTCATCGGAGTAGCAGTAATATTTGCAAGACTGGGAAGAAGATAGCATATGAGTATTGATACAAATAATCATATTATAGTTGCAGAAAATTTATCTAAACAATATAACGGTAAGACTGTTGTTAACAATTTGAATTTAACCGTCAATAAAGGCGAAATATTCGGCCTGTTGGGTCCAAATGGCGCAGGCAAATCCACCATAATATTAATGCTGCTTGGTCTTACGGAACCTACTTCAGGTTCTATAAAAGTTGCAGGTTTTAATTCGACCAGAGATCCCATTAAGGTTAAAAGAATGACTGGTTATCTTCCGGAAAGGTTAGGTTTTTACGAAGATATGACTGCAAGGCAAAACCTGATTTATACTGCGGAATTAAATAGTATTGCTTCAGATCAGATTGAGAAAAAAATTGATGATGTGTTATTGATTGTGGGACTTGATAAGAATAAGAATCAGCTTGTAAATCAATTTTCCAAAGGTATGAAAAAAAGGCTTGGAATTGCAGATGTATTAATAAAGGACCCTCAGCTGGCAATTCTCGATGAACCCACCGAAGGCCTGGATATAAAGATAGCAAACCAAATTCTTGAAAATATACTGATATTGAATAAAGAGAAAAATATTACTTTTCTTATTTCATCACACCAGTTGAACCTTGTTCAAAAAATATGTACCCGTATCGGCATTATGTCCAAAGGCAAAATGATTGGTGAAGGTGTAATTGATAAACTTGATCTTAGTTTTATTGGGGGAGGAAAACATAGAATTGAAATTGAAGTATCGTCGGTGTCTTCTGATTTGCTGAAAAAATTAAAAAATATGAAAAAGGTAAAAAGTGTAGAATTGAATGGCAACGTGATTGAGCTTACATGCGATGAGGACATAAGACAATCAATTTCAAGGCTTATCAATGAAAATAATGTTCTCTTAACAAGAATGAATATAAAAGATTCATCTTTGGAAGAAATTTATCTGAAATATTTTAAAGAGGAGTAAAATGAGAGGCGCATTAACTGTTTATAGAAAAGAACTCGCAGACTATTTCAGCAGTAAAATTTTTATTATATTACTTGCTGCTATTTATATAATTGGGCTTGGTTTTGTCTATATTGCTATCCAGAATATCAAAGCTGCACCTACAAGTACGGATCAAACCCTGCTCATTAAAGTATTTATAGATGAATTTATTTATCTTAAACTTTTTACTGTCGGACAGATTCTTAATTTCAATTTTGTATCTTTTTTAGGAATTTTTCTTCCTTTAATCGGAATACTTTTCGGATTTAATGCGATAAACAGCGAAAGAAATTCTGGTAATTTGAGCAGACTTCTTGCTCAACCAATCTATAGAGACAGCCTTATCAATGGCAAATTTTTAGCTGGTATTACTACAATAGCAATTATGATTTCAAGTATTGTTTTTATTATAATTGGTATCGGGATACGATCAATTGGAGTTCCGCCAACGTCAGAAGAAATACTTCGCATATTTTTCTTTATTATAGTGTGCATAATATACGGAACTTTCTGGATGAGCCTTTCAATGCTGTTCTCGGTGATAATGAAGAACACAGCCGCATCTATTTTAACCGCAATACCAATTTGGATTTTCCTTGTTTTCTTCTGGGGTATGATTGCAAAGGCTATAGCGGATGCAGTATATCCTACCGGAGATAATGCAACAAATGCTCAAATTCTCAGCAACAGCGCTTTATGGTTAAATATACAAAGGATTTCTCCCCAATTTTTGTTTCTTGAAGCTGCGTTAATATTAATTAATCCCACACTGCAGCATGTACTTTTAAGGCCGGTAACCTCAGAGGCTCTTAATAAAATGTTATTCAATCCCCTTTCAATGAGCCAGAGTTTTATTCAAGTATGGCCTCAGCTTTTAACAATAATTGCTCTTGCATTTATTTGTTTTGCACTGTCATATGTTATATTTATGAGGCAGGAAATAAGATCCACGTAATTAGAAATTCTTATCTGGACATTAATGGATGCTAGTTTAAATATGGTTTTATTTAATTAATCTTGTTGAGTGGTAACTTCATCTATCATGCTGGTTCCTGCAGAAACTTTATCCAGGCTATGAATAGACGCACCATTCTGTATAATAATACGCTCAACTTTTTCAAAATCAATCTCATCACCTTCGCATGATATTTTTACATTTTCGACTTTTTGATCCATCTCTATTAAGGAAATGTCCACTCCAACAACTCCCTCGATATCAGCAATCTGAGTTGCTAAATCCACTAAATTTGGTGAATGTGGTTTTAACACATCTAATACGAGACGCCTTATATTAGCCATTTTCGTTATCCCCTTTTATTTCTTGTTGATTATTTTTTTCATTTTTAAATTATTTAATGCACCTGTGAGGTCATCAGCTAACCTGTCTTCTATTTCTATGACTTTTCCATTTTCCGGATGCATAAATTTTAATTTACTTGCATGAAGAAACTGCCTGACCAGCCCTATATCCCCGGCAATCTTTTCAGATTCTTTATTTCCGTATTGCTTATCTCCGATAATTGGATGACCAATATAGCTCAGATGCACCCTGATCTGGTGAGTTCTTCCCGTTTTAGGGTAAACATCAAGTAATGACCAACCTTCAGATTCTTCGGTAACTATAAACTCTGTGACAGCTTCTCTGCCCCTATCGATCGATATACCCATTTTTTTTCTGTCAATTCTGGATCTGCCAACAGGAAGCCTGATTTCTCCCTTTTTTTCGGCAAAATTACCAAGTACAAGTGCCGTATATTTTTTTTCAACCGTTCGGGATTTAAACTGTTCTGAAATTTTTCGGGCGATTAAATCATTTTTTGCCACTATAATTAAACCTGAAGTATCCTTATCAAGTCTGTGGACTATCCCTGCCCTTTGGCCGTATAGTGTCGGTGAAGATTTTTTTTTAAGATAAAATAAAATTGCATTTACAAGCGTATTATCAAAATTTCCTGGTGCAGGATGTACCGTAATTCCTGCAGCCTTGGAAATTATTAAAAGATACTTATCCTCAAATATAATATTAAGACTTATATCCCGGGGCTTGATTTGTTTTTCAGAAGTTTCCAGATGGTAAAGATTTCTGATTGTTATGATATCACTAGATGAAAGATCAAAATTTTTTGCAACTATTTTATCATTTACACTAACATATTTATTGTCAATAATTTTTTGTATATGACTCCGTGATTGATTTTTTATTTGAGAAGCCAAGAACCTGTCTATCCTTTGGCCCGATGATTCTAGACTTACTGTAAAAGTTATTACTTCGTCACTGTTATTGTCCAATTATTTATGCAGCACCTTTTTTAAAAAAAAATTTTAGTATTACCAGTATTATAATACCAAATCCAATAACTATAAAACTATCGGCTACATTAAATACTGCAAAATAGACTACATGTATAAAATCCGTAACCTGCCCTTTGAAAAGCAGTCTGTCAACCAGATTTCCTAAGGCACCACCCAGAACAAATCCCAGTCCTATATTATAAAGAACAATTTTTAAGTCCATTTTAATCTTTAGGACTATTATAAGTATTATCGCAATTATCGAAATGATTATGAAAATCTTTGTCCTGTTCTGAAATAATCCAAAAGCAGCTCCGGTATTTGTTATTCTTATTATATATAAAAATTTTGGAATGGCTTCTATAGGAAACACACTTTGCGGCAAACGATTGATTATATATTTAGTTAATTGATCCAGAATTAAAATAACGGCTGCATTAGCTGCAAATATTATATTTAATAGTTTCTTCGAAGCTTTTATTTGCATTATCTATATTATACTTCCTACAACTTTTAAGCCTATTTTCATTATTGTGTCATTGACTTTTAATTCCTTTATAAACATTTTATCTTCAAATTTAAAAATCAGTTTTTTTGCAAGTATTTCTTTCATTATAAAATCTTTGTATTTTTTTATGATTTCTTTTTCTTTTTCGCCGCATATAATAGCAGCGATTATTGTATTTTCAATCTTAAAATCTGCTTCTTTTCTCAAATTTTGTATCTGATGAATAAGCTCCCTGCAGAAACCTTCATCAGCAAGTTCCTTTGAAAAATTGATTGCCAGCCCTACCGTGTATTCCCCATCACTTTCAATACCATAATCGGTACGGCTTTCGACCTCGACAAGTATTTCTTCACAAAGCAGCTCTATTTGCTTTCCTTCAACCCTGAGGTTAACAGTTTTTCCATTCCTTACTTTAACAGCTACCTGTGAGCTGCTTTCCTTCTCCAATGAATTCTTTATTTTAGGAAGAAGAGCTCCATATTTTATACCCAATAATTTTAGGTTTGGCTTAATTTTATAAGATACCAAATCATCCAGGTTTTCAGCTATTTGAAGTTTCTTTACATTTAGTTCTTCAAGTATTACTTCTCTGAAATGCCTGCAAGCTTCCTGCTTTTTTTCATCCTTTTCAAAATATACTTTTACTACAGGTAAAGGCTGACGGGTTTTAATATTTATTTTGTTTCTTATTGATCTGCCAAGCCCTATAATCTTTCTTGTTACATCCATTTTAAAGCTGAGATCTTCGTCTATTAATTTTTCATCTGCCACAGGGTAGGCTTCAAGATGAACACTTTCAAGACCGGACTTTCGTCCGTCAGTTAAATTTTTATAAATTTCTTCACTTAAAAAAGGAATATAAGGGGCAGATAATTTTGAAATCGTAAGCAGGCATTCATATAAAGTTTTATATGCACTTATTTTATCTTTGTCTTCTTCACTTTTCCAGAATCTTCGTCTGCTTCTTCTGACATACCAATTTGAAAGTTCATCCACAAAGTTCTCAATAAGCCTGCCGCTGTCAGTAACATTAAAATCATCCATTAGTTCAGATACATTCTTTATAACTTTATTAAGCTCAGAAATGATCCATCTGTCTATTTCTGTCCTGTCTTTTAATGATATTTCAATTTCGCCAGGGTTAAAATTATCTATATTTGCATATATGACAAAGAAAGAATAGGTGTTCCATAAGGTCAAAATAAATTTTCTAATTACTTCATCTATTGCTTTAACTGAAAAATTCTTTGCGTTCCAGGGTGAAACAACCGTAAAGAAATACCATCTTAGGGCATCTGCACCCTGTTTTGCAAGGATATCCCATGGTTTTACAACATTACCTTTTGATTTACTCATTTTTTGTCCGCATTCATCATTGATCAAGCCCAGGCACAAAACATTCTTATACGATGATTTTTTAAATAATAAAGTTGATATAACAAGCATCGTATAGAACCATCCTCTTGTCTGATCAATTGCTTCACAGATAAAATCAGCAGGATAATTATCAAAGAAAATTTCTTTGTTTTCAAAAGGATAGTGGAATTGTGCAAAAGGCATTGAACCTGAATCAAACCAGACGTCTATAACCTCAGGAGTACGATACATATGCTCGCCGCATATATCACATTTTATAACAATCTTATCTACGTATGGTTTATGGAGATCCAGTTTATCGAAATCATTAATCGACCTTTCTCTAAGCTCCTGCACGCTTCCTATACAGATTTTATGCCCATTTTTATCACCCCAGATAGGAAGAGGAGTTCCCCAGTATCTTTCCCTTGTTAAAGCCCAGTCAACATTACTCTCAAGCCATTTTCCAAATCTGCCAAATTTTATATGCTCCGGGTACCAGTTAATTTTCATATTAGATTTTATCAGATCATCTTTTATTTCAGAAGTTTTTATGTACCAGCTTTTTTTTGCATAATATATCAATTTTCTGTCACATCTCCAGCAGTATGGATAAGAATGCTCAAATTTTTTTATTTTAAAAGCAAGGTTCCGAGTTTTAAGATCTTTAATTATTTCTGGATTTGCTTCTTCTGTGGACAAACCACTGAAACCATCAACTTCAGGTTTAAACTTTCCTTCCTCGTCAATCATTTGTACCACCGGAAGCCTGTTTATTCTGCTCATTCTCATATCATCCTCGCCGAAGGCGGGAGCAATATGGACTATGCCCGTTCCTTCTTTTATTGAAACGAAATCGCCTGAAATTAATTTAAATGCATTTTTATCATCAGTATATTTATATACCGGAATGTATTTCTTATTTAAAATTTCATTTCCTTTAAATTTGCTGACAATCTTGTAATCGGCATCATTTCCAAGAACTTCGTTTAACAAACTTTCAGCAAGGACTAAATTCTCGCCATTAAAAACTATTTCAACATAAACAGCGTCAGCATTAAGCGCACATGCAACATTTGAAATTAATGTCCAGGGTGTTGTGGTCCATACCAGTAAATAGGTATTCTGTTTATCTGCCAGCGCAAATTTAACCATTATCGAATAATCCTCGACATCTTTATAACCAAGTGCAACTTCATGGGAAGAGAGTGCCGTTCCACATCTTGGACAATAGGGTACAATTTTGTAATCTTCATACAGCAAATTCCTATCCCATATTGTTTTTAAGATCCACCACAATGTTTCTATGTAATCATTCTTAAAAGTAAAATAAGCATTTTCCATATCAAGCCAAAATCCAATGCGTTCAGTTAATCTCTTCCACTCTCCCTCATATTTCATGACACTTTCCCTGCAAAGCTTATTGAACTTCTCAATTCCAATACTTTCGATTTCTTTCTTCGAATTTATACCCAGTTTCTTTTCTATTTCAAGTTCAACAGGAAGTCCATGGGTATCCCAACCTGCTTTTCGAGGAACATTATACCCCTTCATGGTCTTATATCTGGGAAATATATCTTTGAATACTCGTGAAAGGACATGATGAACACCAGGCTCTCCATTTGCTGTCGGAGGGCCCTCGTAAAAAATGAATTTTTCGCAATCTTTATTCTTGTCAAGGCTTTTCTCGAAGATTTTATTGGCTTTCCAAAAATTTAGAACTTTTTCTTCAAGCTTTACAAGATCTACATTGCTTTCAACTTTTTTAAACATTAAAATACCTATTTTTGATTTGCAAATAAAATTACCCTGATTTTTAAAAACCTTAAATCCTAAAAAAGCATTTCATAGATTTTATATAATTAGAACAATTTTGTGAAGGGGCAATATTATAGCACCTAATAAGAAATATAAGGGCCGGTTTTGCAGCTTTTCTCTTAAGAAAAAATCAGATCAAAATAGTTTTCATGGTTTTAATGGCCATAACCTGATGTACTATATACAAATAAATATTTACAAATTTTTTAGAACCAATATTTATAAAAAACTTGAAATTTCGTTTAAAATTTTATCCTTAGACATAGCCCCAATTAATTTTTTAACTACTTCTCCATTTTTAAAAAGAAGCAAGGTAGGGATGCTGCTGATGCCGTATCTTATTGCAATGTTTCTATTGTCGTCAACGTTCAATTTCCCTATTCTTAAGACATTTTTTTTCTCTTCGTATAATTTTTCAAGTTCGGGTGCAATCATCTTGCATGGGCCGCACCATACAGCCCAGAAGTCAACAAGCATAGGTATTGTTGATTGTGATATTTCTGAATCAAAATTTGAATCGGTTAATTGTACCATACCCTCGTACATTACTCTCCTTCCCTTATCTGTATTTGCTTTTTATCGTTTAGATATTATCAAAGCTTATATCTTTAGTCAATTATTCATTAAAGCAATAATTATAGAATAAAAATTAGTGTGTTGAATTTAGCCGATAATATGCTATAATAACTGATAATTTATTATTATAACTTCAAAAGAGGGTTCCAATGTATAAATGCAAGAATTGTGGAAATGTTGAGAAATTTATGGGATGTGCCGAAGAGAAAGGAAATGCTTATATCTATCAGGATTTACCATTAAATTCCGGGAATTTTAAATATTCCTGGATTTATATCATTTCTGATAATAACTGGCAAAGTAAATTTAATATTCTAGAATGTTTTTTCTGCCACTCAACTGATATATCAAAACTTTAAACCTTCTTTTTCTGCTACAAGTTTACTTGCTTTGAATAATGATTCAAATGTGCCGGCATCTGTCCACCAGCCATTCAATATTGAATATGACATAATCCCTCTTTTGATATATTCATTATTTACGTCAGTAATCTCAAGTTCCCTCCTGCCTGATGGTTTTAATTCTTTGGCAATGTCGAAAACAATATTATCATACAGATATAAGCCGCAAACAGCATAGTTACTCTTAGGTTTATCTGGTTTTTCTTCAATATTTATTACTTTACCTTCTCTAATTTCAGCAACTCCAAATCTTTCGGGGTCGGAAACTTTTTTTAGGAATATGCCTGCACCTTCTTTTCGTTTCTCAAAATCTTTTATGGCTTCAGAAACATTATCTTCTATAATATTGTCTCCTAAAATTACAAATATCTTTTCACCTTCTGCAAAATTCTCAGCAAGTTTTAATGCGTCAGCAATACCTCCTTCACCTTCCTGATATGTATAGCTTATATCTTTTAAACCGAATTCTTTGCCATTACCCAGTATTCTAAGGAAATCTCCTGCATAATTTCCACCTGTGACAATCATAATATCTTTAAGACCGGCATTTACCATAGTGTTTAGCGGATAATAAATCATTGGTTTATTATAAACAGGCAGTAAATGCTTATTTGTTACTTTAGTACAGGGGAATAATCTTGATCCAAGTCCTCCTGCAAGTATAACGCCTTTCATTACAGATATTTCTCCTTTCTTAAAAACTTCTGAACATAATAACAACAAATATTGCAATTGCCATTACTATACAATAAATGGCAAAAATATTTAAATTTCTATTTCTTGAAAGCCTTGTTAAGAATTTGACTGCAAAAAGTCCGGAAATATAAGCAAAAACAAAACTTATTGCCATGTTTGCCAGATTTAAAG
Organism: Actinomycetota bacterium; assembly: GCA_023475715.1. Next base: position 10,784 of record JAMCVO010000145.1, on the reverse strand, counting down.
CACTGATATTAAAAATAACTGCATGCGACTTATATAATTCAAACACAAAAGATCCAAAAATAACCGGAATTGAAAGTAAAAATGAAAATCTAATACATTCTTCCCTTTTTATACCAAAGAATCGAGCAAATGAAATGGTAGAGCCTGATCTTGATACCCCGGGAAGAATTGCTATGGCTTGTCCAATTCCAACTATAAAGGCTATTCCATAATTTATCTTTGGATTATTAGGTAAATCATCATTTTTGGATGAAAGTCTTGCCTCTATTAATTTTCCCCTTATTTCACCCGTAAATAAAAATATTGCAGTAATTAAGAGGAAAATTCCAACGTAAAGAGGCTTACTGAAGAAACTCTCAACAATATCATTCAAAAAAAATCCCGCAATTACTGCAGGTATTGATGCAATTATAATAAAAACTGCAAGTTTGAAATTTTTATCATTTCTTTTATCTCTTCTAAATATTCCTATAAAAAAAGAGCTTATTATATTTCCGGCATCCCTATAATAAACTGTCAGCAGCGAAAGCAGAGTTGCAAAATGCAATATTACAGCATAATATAAGGGCAGATAATGCCATTTAAAAAAATATGGAATTATAACCAGGTGGCCTGAGCTGCTTACAGGAAAAAATTCTGCCAATCCCTGCGTAATTCCCAATATTGTTGATTGTAATATATTCAAGTTTTAATCCAGTATTTACTACAATATTTAAAATTTTATTTGCCGCTTAAGGCAATGTCCTTGACAAGCATCGAGGGACTTCCTATATAACCGCCAGAAGGCATAAACTTTAAATCATCACTTATCTTATCTATGCTTTTACAAAAGCTCAATAAATCAGTTGCAATTGTCACTTCTTTAACTGGCTTTGAAAAGGAACCTTTATCAATCCATAAACCTTTTGCACCAACACTTATTTGTCCTGAAATTGGATTGGTTCCGGAATGCAGCCCTATTATATCTATTACATAAAAGCCTTTATCAACAGACTTGATAATTTTTTCCAGGCTGGTTTTTGAAGGTTTCAAATAAAAATTTGAAACGCCGACTTCAGGAATTGATTTATACGAAGATCGAACAGCATTTCCCGTAGAAAACTTTTTATCTTTTCTTGCAGTATATGTATTGTAAAGATAAGTTTTTAATATACCATTTTCAAAAATGGCTGTCTTTCCTTTTGGTACTCCTTCACCATCAAAAGGTTTTGAAGCAAGACCATAGGATAAGGTTCCATCATCAATGATGTCAAAATCACCCTTAAAAATTTTGTCGCCTATCCTATCTTTAAGAAGTGACTTGCCTTTTTGAACAGTGTCAGCAGTAACTATACTTGCAATTATACCCAGGAACTGTGCAGCAATAAATGGATCAAGAACAATATCTACCATCTGAGATTTTATCTTTTTCCCTCCAAGTATGGAAACCGATCTATTTACTGCATTTGCAGCAATTTCTTCCAGATTAAATTTTCCCGGACTTCTATCATATCCAAAAAAATCACCGGTTGATGTATCATCTTTTTCTTTTGAGATTACACTTAAATAAATGAAGGCTGAAGTAGTCCTGTAGCTATCAAAAAAACCAGTTGAATTTAAAATCATTACTTCATCAAGGCTGTCTTCATAGATTAAGTTATTTATTCCTGTGATTCTCTTATCCTTTTTTTTAGCAAGAATCTCAAGCTCTTTAGCAAGATTTATTTTTTGTTTTATATCGAAATTAAAGAAATCTTCTGAATACAATATTTTTTTATCTATGATACCTTTACTGCTTTTAAACTCACTTTCCATTGGCAGATAGTTATATTCCTCCTGAAAAGTAATTAGTGAATTCGAAAAAGCCCTATCTATACATTTTTCTATATTATATTTGTCAAGTATTGAAGTATATGAATATCCCACTCTCTTATCTTTAAAAATTCTTATTCCAATACCTTTTGTTTCTGCAAATGATAAATTATCTATCTGACCGTTAAAAAGTTCCAGTTCGTTATGCGTTGAACTTGCACCGTAGATTTCAAATTCATCTACTTCTAATTTTTTTATTTTTAGTGAAGCATCCTTGCAAAAATCAGCAAGACTTTTAATATTTTTTCTTTTAACCATAATTTATATTGATTTATTACCTTATAGGTTTTAAATTTCTGTACCGCCAACAGTTATCTCGCTTACGAGTATTGTTGGTTGTCCTACTTCATTTGAAACAGCCTGACCTCCCTTTCCACAAAAACCCGGAGCAAAGTCAAGGTCGTTGCCAATTGCTTCAATCTTATTTAATATTTCCGGCCCGTTTCCAATTAATGTAGCTCCTTTTATCGGATTGGCTATCTCACCATTCTCAATTATATATCCTTCACTTATTCCGAAAACAAAATCACCTATAGCAGGGTCAACCTGTCCCCCTGAAAATTCTTTTGCGTATATCCCCTTTTTTACCGATTTTAAAATATTGCCAGGATCTTCACTGCCCCGTGCCAGGTAAGTATTGCTCATCCTGGGTATCGGTATATCCCTATAAGATTGTCTTCTGCCATTGCTTGTTTGTTTTTTATTCATTTTCTTTGCAGTTTTGTAATCAAAAATATAATTTTTGAGAACTCCATCTTTTATTAAGATATTTTCCTGTGATGGAAAACCTTCGCCATCAAAAGCATATGAACCCCAATGATAGGGCATGGCAGGATTATCAATTGCAGTTACAATGCTGTTTGCAATTTTTCTTCCGGTTTTATCCTTGAAAACAGATGCATCTTTTAATATAGCATCTGCTTCCAAACCATGACCGCATGCCTCATGAAAAATAACCCCGCCGAATGCCGGTCCTATGACAACCTGCTGGGTACCTGACGGAGTATTTACAGCTTCCAGCATTTTCACGGCTATTCTTGCGGCTTCTCCTGAAACAATAGCCGGGCTTTTAATATCAAAGACTTCATAACCACTGGTTCTGGCAAGCGATTTGTATCCGGTTCTGATTTCTTTTTTTTGCTGTGCCACCACATTTACCGAAAGCATTGTTTTGGTACTATTGTCATGGCATATAATTCCTTCAGAATTAGCAATATAAATTTCTTCTTCCATATCTGAAAGGTTTGAAGAAACTTGAATGATAAAATGGCTGTAGTTTCGGGCAAAGCTATCCACATTTAACAAGATTTCCTTCTTTTTGTCTTGATTAATATCTGAAGGATGTCTTTTTATTGGTGCAGTATAAGAATTATAAACTTTGTTTAGGTTTAGAACTTTATTTTTGGAGGTTTTATTTACAGCTGAACTTAATATCTGTGCAGCATTTAATAAAATGTCCTGCTGGAGTGAATCTACATAAGCATAAAAAGTGCTGTCTTCATAAATTAATCGAAGGCCACAACCTAATTCAAATCCACTGCTTGAATTCTCAATTTTACCATCTTCTAACTTAATATTATTAGCTTCTTTTTTTTGAGCAAAAATTTCAGCAAAACTCCCACCTGTTTTTAACAGTGTATTTAAAATTTTCTTTGTAAGGGTCTTATTGATCATTATAAGTGCTATTTAAGATAAATAATCTTCAGTTTCTTTAGCCTTGGTTTTACTTTCACTGACTACAATTTTAATTTTCTTTGCTGTATCTTCTACTTTTTTTTTGCCCTTTTCCCATATTTCTTCTCCTGCTATTTTCAAATCTTCTATTTTCTGTTTTCCTACTTGAGCTAAATCCTTGGTTTTTTCAACTACATCCACAAGGCTTTCTTTACCCTTCTCTATTATTTTTTCACTTTTTTCCATAAGCTCTTTCCTTGTTTCCTTTCCTGATTTTGGAGCAAATAGTATACCTAGTATCCCTCCAATGATTAATCCTATAAAAAGAGCTGCAGTAACACCTCCTGCATTGCCACTACTGTGACCATAATTATTTTCAGAATTCATTTTTACCTCCTATTCTTGTTTCTTACCTTGATTTTTTTCATTATTTTTTTCTTCACTTGCCGCTTTTTTTATTCCGCTGGCAAGACCAACGCCTGCGCTAATCAATTTTATCAGAGGATTTGTTAAAAGTATTCTTGCCAGTCTTATGACTTTTTCAAGCTGCTCCACAATAGAGCTTACGCTCTGTGTCAATTCACTTATTGAACCAATTTCCGTATTCAAATGAGTTACTGTAGTATTTAATTTTTCAACCATAGGAACAATGTTTTCATTTAATTTTTCTGCCAGGAATTTAAAACGGTTTATAAGCCGCAGCAATGGAACTGAAACAATAATTCCAATTATGGCAAAAGCTGAAATTAGTATGATAGCAACCAGTCCTACTATTTCCAATGAAGAGTTCATAATGACCTCATAACTAAATTTATAAAATATAAAAAAATAAAAAGATATAATAAAGCTTTTAGTCATTATATAAATTTTATTTATATTATTCAAAAAATATTAAAACTAATTTATAATATACAGGACTGAAGAACTATAAAATATTTAATATGAAAGGTTAAAATGTTAAAATCAAAAAACAAAGAAAAAGCACGATCAAAAATACTAAGTACGGCGACAATTACTTTTATTTTTTTTATGCTCATGACATTTTTAATCATTTCATCAACTTCGTGCTCTTCGATATTAGGTGGGACAACAACTGCCAAAACGGATGTTGGCACTAACCAGCAAGGTAGTAGCAAAGAAGAAAATACAAGCAGCGAAACCAGTTCACAGGAAACGATAAAAGAAGTTGATTTTGCAACTGCAACTATTGGTGCCGAAATAAAGGGTTACATTCCTTCCTATATGTTGACCGATAAGGATAACTTCATAAAGATTGAAATTACAAACACCTCAGATTTTACATGGAGAACTGATAAGCCGAACCTTGTAAGAATAGGGTACCATTACTACGGTCAGGATGTTGATTTTACCAGTTATGACCAGACAAGCAGAACCGTACTGCCAAATGAGGTAAAACCCGGAGAAACAGTAACAGTTGACGTTTTAATAAATGATATCAAAAATGAAGGTACCTATGTCATTCAGATAGATCCGGTAATGGAAGGGAGCAATATCGCAGAAAACAATTTCTGGTTCTCATCAAAGGGTGTTTCTATGCTTGAAGGCACTGCTTATTTCGGACCTAGTGAGAATTAACCTTGTTGGCGTCATATTTTCTTATAACAAATAACTGATCGATATTATAAGTGGTTTTTGTTATTTTGTTTTTAAAATATATTCTATAGGTCTTTTCAGACTTAATATTTTTTGAATTTAAAATATATAATTTTGCTGCTATTTTAAATTTATTTAACTGACTGCAAAATTCAATGTCATCACCCAGGCAGACTTTTCTTAGAGAATTTGCACTGCTGGATTTTTCAAGAGCGTTTACAACATCGCTGTCAGTCAATGCAACAGTCATAGCTAATTTAGCGCTATCGCTGAATTCAAATCTTAACGGTTTTGTTAAAAGATACTTTACTGCAATACCTGCCGTATAAACATCGTCATAAGCTATTTTGCCTTTTTCTCCGGAGCAGAGTAAAACTATATCTTTTTGATTCCTGGCTGCGTAATCAACTATGGTATCAACTGTATAACTCATATTCAAAATAGATAATATAAATACTGCAGGACATTCTCTTGTTTTAAAAATTGACTGTGTGCCATTAGTTGTCATTATTATAAATCCCTTATCCTTAAAATCCGGCTTGGATATTTCAAGCGGCGAATTACCATAGTCAAATCTTTTCGGAGGAAGTCCCCCTTCTTCACCACATAAAATATAATCTGTAAATATTTTTTTGAATATAAATGCCTGCCTTTTATTTTCAGCGATAATTACTTCTTTTCCGCCACGTCCGATAATTGTTGCAATTGTTGAAGCTGCCCTTATTGTATCTATTACCCCACATACACAATTCCTTAAATCAACTTCCGCTACTTCCCTACTTTCAAAACGATTTGTAAATATTACATGTATTTTCACCAGGCCTCATTTCAAATCAAATTTTTTTCCAACCAATTTTTCATATGCAGTAACATATCTTTCAGTCGTTTTTAAAATTACTTCTTCGGATAATTTCGGAGGGGTTGAGTTTCTATCCCAGCTAGTGCCTAGAAGATAATCCCTGACATACTGTTTATCAAAGCTTAGCTGCTGTCTTCCGGGCTCATATTCATCGAGTGGCCAAAACCTGGAAGAATCAGGTGTTAACACTTCATCTACAAGGATGATTCCGCTATCACTGGCACCGAATTCAAATTTCGTGTCAGCTATTATTATACCTTTTTGATAAGCATAATTGGCGGCTTTTAGATATAATTCGATGCTCTTATTTTTCAAGAATTCAATAACATCTGAACCAAAAACTCTTTTAGCTTTTTGTAATGTTATTGACAAATCGTGCCCCACTTCAGCTTTAGTCGTGGGAGTGAAAATAGGTTCCGGCAGCTTGTCGCACATTTTTAAATCTGGCGGCAAATCTATATTACCGATTTTTCCGCTTGTTTTGTAATCTTCCCACCCCGAACCTGTTATATACCCCCTTACGACACATTCAATAGGATAAATCTTTGCCTTTTTTACTATTACTGATCTATCCCGTAAAATTTCTTTATATTTTTTAAAAATCTTAGGAAATTTTTCAAAATCAGTTTCAATCAAGTGATTTTCAATTATGTCTTTTAAGTAATTAAACCAAAATATTGAAATCTTGTTAAGTATGGCACCTTTATATGGAATCAATGTCGGGAGTATGAAATCAAACGCTGAAATCCTGTCTGTTGTCACGATTAAAATTTTATCTTCAAATGAAAACATCTCTCTTACTTTGCCGCTTTTTATCTTATCAACATTTTCTATTTCAACATTTCCAATTAATTTCATTTTGACCTCCTGTAATTATTATGTTGCTTTATTAGATTATTTCCTGTGACCCCGATGCCTTAAATCTGGTTGCCAGAAAAAAACAAATAAGCTCTCTTGTCATTTCAGCAAGCAGAGATTTACCGTTTTTAATTGCCTCTTCTAAATTCATTGGTTTATTTACCGCAGCAAAATTTCCGCTGAAAAGTCTTAATTTTTTTTTATTAATATCACTTGTATTAAAATTTTTAGATCCATTTATAGTTATTACCGGAATACTGAGTTTTTTTGCAAGCATGGCAATTCCATATGAGCTTTTTCCCGAAAATGTCTGGCTGTCCATTGCACCTTCCCCGGTTATAACAAGGTCGGCCCCATCCATTTTTCTTTCGAGATCTGTTGCTTCTAGAATAATCTCCACTCCCGATCTTATAGTTGCATTCAAGAATGCTACAAGCCCGGCTCCCATACCGCCTGCCGCTCCTGCCCCCTTTATGTTGGTAATGTCTTTACCAATGCTCCTCTTTACTGCATGAGAAAAATTCCGTAAACCTTCATCAAGAAGTTTAACCATTTCATTATCTGCACCTTTTTGGGGACCATAAACATAAGCTGCACCATTTGGTCCAAATAATGGATTATCAACATCACTGGCAATTTCAAATTTTGCAGAATTAATCATTGGATTCATTTCACTTACATCAATTTTATTTATTTTAATGAGCTCTTTACCACCAAATCCTAGAAGATTTTTATTGCTGTCATAAAACCTGACCCCAAGTGCCTGAGCCATTCCCATGCCTGCATCATTTGTTGCACTCCCGCCTATTCCAACTATAATTTTAGAGCAACCAATCTCCAGAGCTTTTTCTATTAGCTCGCCGGTTCCATAGGTAGTTGTTTCTAAAGGATTTCGTCTATCCTTCGGAACCATCCACAACCCTGAAGCAGCAGACATTTCAATTACTGCGGTTTTCTGTCCTATTACTCCAAATTTTGAATTAACCTTATTTCCAAGTGGTCCTGTCACCTTTAAATTTACTAATTTACCATCTAAACTATCTACAAGTGTATCAACAGTACCTTCACCACCATCTGCCATAGGGTTTATTATGATGTCAACTTTTTCACCTAAATAATGGGCAGTTTCATTTATGGCATCTTTGATTATGCTGCAGACCTGTATTGCGCTTAAATTTCCCTTATATTTATCACAAGCAACAATAATTTTAGTCTTCAAAGGCTATTTCACCATTTATTCTCAAGATTCAAGTAAATAAAATTGTTTAATATAGGAAATATATTATGCATTCATATCCAAAAATTAACTTATAACCGCACCTTCGAGAGCATTCGAGCAAATACAGTGTCTTTCATGAGGTACTTCCGGAATAGCCTTAAAAAGAAGTTCCCTTAATTTTTCATTATTATCTTTAAAAATTCTAACTACATCCTGGCTGGTTACAGATTTTATGCCTGGATGGCCTTCGAGGCCAACATCATAATCAGTAATGAGTGAGATATTTACATAACATATTTCCATCTCACGGGCAAGTGCAACCTCAGGATATTGTGTCATATTAATTACTTCCCAGCCCTGACCGGAATACCATCTGCTTTCTGATCTAGTGCTGAATCTTGGACCCTGAACAACGACAACAGTTCCTTTGGAATAAGTTGTTATACCTATTTTTTCAGCATTTTTTATAACAATTTCTCTCAAATCGGGGCAATACGGATCCGCAGTCGAAATATGAGTAGTGTGAGGTCCATCATAAAAAGTATCAATTCTGCAGTTGGTCCTGTCAACAAACTGATCACAGATAACGAAGTCCCCGGGTTTTATATTTGGCTGCAGACTTCCTGTGGCACAGGGCCCGAATATTTGCTTCACTCCAAGTTTTTTCATTGCTGCAATATTTGCTCTATAGTTAATTTTGTGCGGGGGTATGTTGTGTCCCCTTCCGTGCCTGGGAAGAAAAGCCACATTTAAACCTTTCAGTTCTCCTATTATGATAGTATCTGAGGGTTTGCCATATATGGTATCCATACTCAATTCTTCTTTTATTTTCAAGAAATTATAGAAGCCTGATCCCCCAAAGACACCAACTTCTGCTATGCATTTATCTTTCATTAATCTCCTTTCAATAATTTTAAAAACCCTTTTCTTTTAGAAGGTCGGTAAGGGGCAGCTCCGGCCGGGCACCATAATGACTTATTGCTTCCGATGCTATTATACTGCCCATCTTTCCGCATGAACAAAGATCCATGCCTTTAATAAGTCCGTTCAAAAAACCTGCAGCAAAGAGATCTCCAGCACCGGTGCTATCCATGACTTTTGTTATTTGAGCTTTAACAAAAATTGTCTCATTCTCAAAAATAATAATCGAACCTTTTTCAGACCGGGTTATGACAACCAGTACTTTTAACTTTTTGCATTTATCTATAGCAGAGTCGAAATTATCAGTATCAAATAATGTCATTATTTCAAGTTCGTTTGCAAATAATATATTGATACGATTGTTTATAAGATTTAAAAATTCATCTTTATGCCTAATAACGCAAAAACTGTCAGAAAGACTGAATGCTACCCTAGAGCCATTATTTTTTGCCAATTTAATAGCTTTTAAAATTGCCTTTTTAGCATCATCCTTATCCCATAGATATCCTTCAAGATAAATAATGGATGAATTAGTAATTATTTTTTCATCTATGTCTTCAGGACCAAGCGAACCTGCAATACCAAGACAGGTGACCATTGTTCTTTGAGCATCGGGTGTGCTTAGTACTATGCATCTGGCGGTAGATGAAATATTGCTTTTTGCTTTACGTGTGATAAAAGTAACCCCGATAGATTTCAGCTCACTTTCAAATGCTTTTCCCAAAGCATCATTTTTTACTTTTCCAATAAAAGCGACGTTATGTCCAAGCATTGCAAGTCCTGCTACAGTATTTGCTGCAGAGCCCCCTGATATCATTTTAACGGCAGATATCTGCTCGTTTAGTAAATGAGCTTCATTCTCGGTAATAATCTTCATTGACCCTTTATCAAGATTGTGATTTTTTATGAAGTTATCTTCAACATTTGCCACAATATCTATAATTGCATTTCCAATACCTGTGACACTGTATTTTTTTTTGAGTAGTTCAAACATTTTTTTAGATAAAAATTAATTGATTCTAAAGGTTTCTCAAAAAAGATTTCTTAAATATACCTAAAACATTTTAAGGTTTTTATATTATTTTTTCAATTAAGAATTGGTGCATTGGTAGTTTTTTTAATTTTAAATTAAATTTTAAACTAGTAGTTTTTTAAATTTTTTTTAGCTAAAATTTAATCATTAAAGGATTTTATAATCTCACGAAAGGGATTTAATGACAGAAACCATAGAAATCAGAACAAATAAAAGAGTGGAATTTATAGATATAACTGATAAGCTGAATGCTTTGGTAAGTTCATCATTTAAAAAAGATGGCATATGTTTTATTCATGTACCGCATACAACTGCCGCCATTACAATAAATGAAAATGCAGATCCGGATGTTACGCAGGATATCATAAATAAAATTAACAAGCTTGTTCCGGTCGGTGACAGATACACCCATATTGAAGGCAACTCGGACGCACACATAAAATCAAGTATTTTCGGTCAAACTTTGAACTTAATGATTGAAGATGGTAAGCTTTTGCTTGGGACATGGCAAGGAGTTTATTTTTGTGAATTTGATGGTCCCAGAACAAGAAATATTTACGTAAAATTCTTACAATAATTTAAAAATGACATTATTTGATAAATTTGACAGTAATGATAATCATATCCTGGGCGCTCCATCAAAATCTCCCCTCGCAGATAGAATGCGTCCACAGGAACTCGATGATTTTATTGGTCAGCAGCATCTTGTCGGGCAAGATAAGATTTTAAAAAGAATAATTGATGGCGATAAGCTG
>JAMCVO010000317.1 GCA_023475715.1 Actinomycetota bacterium | reverse complement strand
TAATAAGGCACTTGATGAAAACCCGGATATAAAAGGTGTAATGGTTCAGCAGAGTGAAACATCTACCGGAATTATAAATGATATAGAGACAATAAGTAAAGTAGTAAAAGGTTATCCTGCTTTAATGATAGTAGATGCAATCAGCGGGATTGGAGCATCAGAGTTAAAGGTTGATGAATGGAGTCTTGACATAGTCTGCGGTGGTTCACAGAAAGCTCTTAGCGCCCCGACCGGCATTTCTTTTATAAGTATAAGTCCCCGGGCATGGGAAGCTATTGAAAAGTCTAATATTCCCAGGTTTTATTTTGATCTTGCTGCCGCAAAAAAATATGCAGAAAAAACCCCACCCCAGACTCCATGGACACCGGGAATTTCAATAATTGTAGCTATGAAAAAGGCACTTGAAATGTTTTTTGAGGAGGGAAGGGAAAATGTTTATAAAAGGCACAGGACTTTAGCTCTGGCAGTACAGAGAGCATGTGAGAAACTAGGACTTGAACTGCTTGTGAGAGATCCGGACAAGAGGGGCGTTTCTGTCACATCAATAAATATTCCTGAAGGAATTGACGGGAAGCTTTTAATCAAGACAATGCGTGTTAAATATGGAGTTACTGTTGCAGGCGGTCAGGGCAAGCTGACAGGCTTGATATTTAGAATTGGTCATCTTGGTTATGTAGGAATTTTTGATGTTCTTGTAGCAATATCAGCTCTTGAATTTGCTCTTAAGGAACAGGGTTGGAAGTTTGAACTGGGCGCAGGGATTATTGAGGTTGAAAAAGTGTTTATGGAAAACAATTATCTGAATGTGTAGTTTTTAATTTCAGAGCAGAAGTATGCCATATTTGAAAAAATATAAATAATTTCAATCAATAATTTATAAATATCGGAATGGTGATTTCATGAAGAAAAAAATAATTGTCACTGACGGCATTTCAGAAAATGCCAAAAAAATGCTCGATGAGAAGTTTACAGTAGACTTAAAAAAGGGGATTTCTCCGGATGAGCTTAAAAAAGTAATCAAAGATTACAATGCAATAATAATCAGAAGTGCCACTAAAATGACATCCGAGATAATTGAAGCCGCGGATAACCTGGAAGTAATTGGAAGAGCGGGAGTCGGAGTGGACAATGTTGATGTCAGTGCAGCTACAAAAAAGGGAATTGTTGTTGTAAACGCGCCGGGCAGCAATAGTGTTTCAGTTGCAGAGCATGCAATTGGATTAATGATGGCGCTCGCACGAAAAATCCCTGAAGCAAATTTTTCCACAAAAGCAGGGAAATGGGAAAAATCAAAATATAAAGGCATGGAAATCGAGGGTAAAGTCCTTGGTATAATAGGATTTGGTAAAATTGGTTATCTGGTTGCAAAAAAAGCTATTGGACTGGGTATGAAAGTAACAGCCTTTGATCCATTTACTGCTGATGAAAAATTTTCTTCCCTTGGAATCGAGAGAGCAGATAACCTTGATGCTCTTTACAAAATATCTGATTTTATAACTATTCATCTGCCAAAGAATAAAGATACGATTGGAATGTTTAATAGGAAAGAATTCTACAAAATGAAAAAGGGAACAATAATAATAAATGCAGCTCGCGGAGGTATCATTGTAGAAAAAGACCTTGCAGATGCAATAAATGACGGACAGATTGGAGGAGCAGCGCTGGATGTTTTTGAAAGTGAGCCCTGCCAGAGTTCTCCTGTATTTAATATTGACAGAGTCATCTGTACACCACATCTGGGAGCTTCAACTGATGAAGCTCAGGACAGGGCAGGCACAATGATTGCCGAACAGGTTGTTGATATTTTGGATGGGAAAATGGCAACATTCGCAGTAAATGTTCCGGCAATAGGGCCGGAAATTCTTGAAGCAATTTCTCCATTTTTTGAGCTTTGTGAAGACATGGGCAGTTTTTTTGCCGGTATGTTCGAAGGAAATCTGGAAAGTATTGAGATTGGATATTTTGGAAAAATTGCTGAATATGATACAAAATTTTTAACTAATATGATTCTGGTAAAAATACTTGGCAAGTATTCGGCAGAAGGTATAAATCTGGTAAATGTCAGTGTTATTGCCGAAGAAAAAGGACTAAAATTTAAAGAAGTAAAAAGCAGCCAGTCTAAGGATTATATTAATTTGATCAATCTTACCGGCAAAGGTAAAAGCAGCGAGCTTTCTATTTCCGGTACAGTTACCGGGGTTAAAAATAAGCCAAGATTTGTGTCTATTGATAAATTTGCGATAGATATGGTTCCTTCAAAATATATGGCTTTTATCAGGTATAAAGACATACCTGGTCAGATTGGTAAAATAGGCACAGCTTTTGGAAAGCTTGATATAAATATTGCAAGCATGCATGTCGGAAGAAAGAAGATTAGTGGAGAAGCGGTGATGGGACTTAACATAGATGATGAGCTTGTTCCCGAAATCATTAAGAAACTTGAGAAAATAAGCGGATTTGACAATATTAAGGTAGTTAATCTGTAAATTAAATATATTAATAAAAGGATTGGTAGATTCGGATGTCGAAGAAAATTTATATTTTTGACACAACGCTGCGAGATGGAGAGCAGGCACCAGGTATTCATTTGAATATCAGGGAAAAGCTTGAAATTGCAGAACAGCTGGACAATATGAATGTAGATACTATTGAAGCAGGGTTTCCGATTTCCTCAAAGAGCGATTTTCATGCCGTGCAGGAAATAGTAAAAAAGATAAAGAACCGTGCAGTTGCAGCTCTTGCAAGGGCGGTGCCAAAAGATATAGATGTTGCCGGAGAAGCTTTAAAAAATGCTTCCAATCCTGTAATTCATACTTTTATTTCTTCTTCAGATATACACCTCCGTTATCAGTTCAAAAAAACCCGGCAGGAAGCACTGGAGCTTGCAAAGGAAGCTGTTAAAAGAGCAAGGAAATATACAGATTTTGTTGAATTTTCAGCAATGGATGCCACAAGGAGTGATTGGGATTTTCTTTGCAGGATGTATGAAGCAGCAATTGAAAGCGGAGCCAGAGTATTAAATGTGCCTGATACTGTAGGTTATGCACTCCCGGAGGAATATTCCAGGCTTATAGATTACCTTTCAAAAAATGTAAGAGGTATTGAGGGTGTCATAATAAGCGTACATTGTCATAATGACCTTGGGCTGGCAGTTGCTAATTCAATTTTAGCCACGCAATTTGGCGCAAGGCAAATTGAAGTTGCAGTAAATGGAATAGGGGAACGCGCAGGCAATGCATCGCTTGAAGAGATAGCGATGATTATTGACACAAGAAAAAAAGATCTCGATCTTTATACTGATATAAAATTGAAGGAAATAATGCGGACAAGCAGTCTTGTAAGGCATCTGACAGGTTACTCAGTTGCTCCGAATAAAGCAATTGTCGGAAAAAATGCATTCATGCATGAAGCAGGCATTCATCAGGATGGAATGCTTAAAGACAGATCTACATATGAAATCATGAAACCCGAGGACATAGGATCAAAACCTTCACGGCTTATACTTGGAAAGCATTCGGGCAGGCATGCTTTTGTAAAAAGGGTCAGCGAACTTGGCTTTAAGCTGGAAGAAGAAGATCTTGAAAAAGCATTTGACAGGTTTAAAGACCTGGCCGAAAAAAAAGGTGAAATAAGCGATTATGACCTCAAAGCAATAATAGAAAACGAGCTTAGGGAAGTAAAAGAGTATTTCAAGTTAAAGTACTATCAGGTGCTGAGTGGCACAAGCATTAAATCAACTGCAACTGTGGGAATAAATATTGATGGAAAGCTTGTTGAAAGCGCTTCTTATGGTGACGGTCCTGTAGATGCTTCTTTTAAAGCAATAGATGCTGCCACAAAAATAAAAGTAAAATTGATTGATTATAATATCGAAGCTGTATCTGAGGGCAAGGATGCAATCGGTGCAGTTAAGATAATTGTCAGCGCGCAAGGATTTGAAGTAATGGGAAGTGGCATAAGTACTGATATTATCGAAGCCAGCATTAAGTCATATATGGATGCGCTAAACAGGATAATGATCAGCAAAACTCAGGCATAATAAAGTAGGTAAATAATGAATGGATCCAATAGGAGTGGAAATAGCAGCTGTGAATAAACCGCAAACTATTGCTCAAAAAATAATAGCTGCGCACTGCGGCCGCCAATATTTAAATGCTGGGGAAATAGTAAATGCCGGAATTGATTTCGTACTTGCAAACGACATCACAATGCCGCTTGCAATAGAAGAATTCAAAAAAATAGGAGTTAAAAAAGTTTTTGACCCGGAAAAAATAATAATTGTTCCTGACCATTTTACTCCAAACAAAGATATCAAGTCTGCCCGGCAGTGCAAGCTTATAAGAGAGTTTGCGTATGAATACAAGATTAAAAATTATTTCGAAGTTGGCAGAATGGGTATCGAGCATGCACTTCTTCCTGAGCTGGGGCTTGTTGTACCTGGAGACCTTGCAATAGGTGCTGATTCGCATACCTGTACATACGGTGCTCTTGGAGCTGCAACAACAGGAGTTGGAAGCACTGATGTTGCAGTGGCAATGGCAACCGGAACTTCATGGTTTATGGTTCCTGATACGATAAAATTCATTTATAAAGGCAAATTGAAACCCTGGGTGACCGGAAAGGATTTGATACTATATACAATCGGATTGATTGGCGTTGATGGTGCGCTTTACATGTCGATGGAATTTGAAGGGCCAATAATTAGACAGCTTTCAATGGACAGCCGATTTACTATGTGCAATATGGCTATTGAAGCCGGAGGGAAATTTGGAATAATAGAATTTGATGAAATTACCAGGAAATATCTGGAGCCAAAAAATACCGGAGATTACAAGATATATAAAAGTGATGAAGATGCAAGTTATTTCAAGACATATGAGATTGACTGCAATAATCTGGAACTTCAGGTTTCGGCTCCGCATCTGCCTTCAAACGCAAAAGCTGCCAGAGATTTAAAGGATACAAAGATTGACCAGGCAGTCATTGGATCCTGCACCAACGGAAGAATTGAAGATCTAATGATTGCAGCTTCAATACTTAAAGGCAGGAAAGTAAATGAAAAAGTAAGGACAATCATACTGCCTGCAACCCAGCATATCTACCTGGAGGCACTGGATCTTGGCTATATTAAAACTTTTATTGAATCAGGTTGTGCAGTTTCCACACCAACATGCGGCCCATGCCTCGGAGGACACATGGGGATCCTTGCCGAGGGTGAAAGGGCGGTATCAACAACAAACAGGAACTTTGTGGGAAGAATGGGGCATCCAAGAAGTGAAGTTTATTTAAGCGGGCCTGCTGTTGCGGCAGCTTCGGCAATTGCGGGAAGGATTGCCACACCAGAGGAGGTTTTGTAATAATGATAATCAGGGATAAGGTAATAAAATACGGAAACAATGTAGATACTGATGTAATAATCCCTGCAAGGTATTTGAATACAAGCAGAGAAGACGAACTGGCAGCCCATTGCTTTGAGGATCTTGATGAAGATTTCAAGAAAAAACTTAAAGACAGAAAAATAATAGTTGCCGGCGATAATTTTGGGTGCGGTTCTTCAAGAGAGCATGCACCGCTTTCGATAAAAGCAAGTGGTGTCAAGTTAATAATTGCAAAGACTTTTGCACGAATATTCTTCAGAAATGCTATAAATATCGGGCTTACTGTTATTCAAAGTGCGGAGGCAAGTGAAAACATAAATGATGGTGACGAGCTCGAAGTCAATTTGGACAAAGGTGAAATTAAAGATACAACTACAGGCAAAACTTTTACAATAAATCCTGTTCCTGAATTTATCCGGGAAATAATATCCAGTGGTGGTTATATCAATTATATAAAGAAAAAGTTAAATGTATAAATATCAACATAAGCACAGTAGTTGTGCACAAATTTTGAATTCTTAAAATTAAAAATAAAAAACTGGAAAAGATGGACAGAGAAAAAATTTATATTTTTGATACAACTCTTCGGGATGGTGCTCAAAGTGCGAACATTTCATTTTCAGTCAGGGATAAATTGCAGATAATAGATAAATTCGATGATATTGGTATTGACTATATTGAGGTAGGTTTTCCTGCATCCAATCCAAAGGATGAGGAACTTTTCTTAGAGCTTAAAAAAAGAAAATATAAAAATTCCAAAATAGTCGCTTTTGGCAGAACCAAATACAAAAATACTGCGGTCCAGGAAGATGAAAATTTAAAAATGATGATTGGTTCAGGAGCAGACTGCATATGCATTTTTGGCAAGTCATCACCGCTGCATGTTGAAAAAGTTATAGAAACTTCACTTGAGAATAATCTGAAAATGATCTTTGATTCACTGGTTTTTTTGAAAAAAAATTGCCCTGAAGTTATATTTGATGGGGAACATTTTTTTGATGGTTATAAGCTTGACCCAGGTTATGCGATGAAGACGCTTATTGCTGCTCAGGATGCAGGAGCAGACTTTATAGTGTTGTGTGATACAAATGGCGGTTTCCTGCCATGGGAAGCTCTGAAAATAGTCGAAGAAGTCAGCAAAAAAATTAAGATTCCGCTTGGCATCCATTTTCATAATGACAGCGGCTGTGCTGTTGCAAACTCTATAATCTCTGTTGAAAGAGCGAAACAGGTTAAAATGGTTCAGGGAACCATCAACGGTTTTGGAGAAAGATGCGGAAATGCTGATTTGTGTCAGATTATTCCCAGCCTTGAAGTAAAACTGGGCAAGAAGTGTCTTCCCAAGGGCAATCTTAAGCACCTGACTAATTTATCCCGCTATATAAATGAAGTTGCCAATCAAATTTCCGATCCCAATCAGCCATTTGTCGGGAGAAATGCTTTTGCACACAAAGGCGGAATGCATGTTAGCGGAGTGAGTAAAATTACCGAAGCTTTTGAACATATTAAACCTGAAATGGTTGGCAATACTAGAGAAATACTGGTATCCGAATTATCAGGTAAAAAATCTATAATAGTAAAAGCCAGGGAATTTGGAATTGATCTTGAAAATGATGTCAAGAGCGTAAACAAGATTTTGAACATGATTCAGAATCTGGAGCATAAAGGATATCAATTTGAAGCTGCTGACGGCAGTTTTGAACTTCTGGTTAAAGATATTGCAGGGATTAAGAAAAACTTCTTCATCCTGGAAAGTTTTAGAGTTTTAAATGAAAAGAGAACTGATGGCACGATGATTTCTGAAGCCACTGTAAAAATACTTATCGATAAAAACAGAATAATAGAAACTGCTGAAGGCGACGGGCCTGTACATGCTCTCGACCGTGCTCTCAGAAAAGCTCTGGGGAGCTTCTATCCAAAACTGTCAAAGATAAAGTTAACGGATTTCAAGGTCAGGGTTCTTAATGAAAAGGAAGGTACCGGAGCTGTAGTTAGAGTGCTTATTGAATCAACCGACGGAAATAAGAACTGGGGGACGATAGGCGTATCTGAAAACATAATTGAAGCCAGCTGGCAGGCTCTTGAGGACAGTATAGTCTATGGGCTTATGAATGTGGAAAAGGACTCCGGTAATGGAAAATGAAATAAACAAGTTAATAAGGCTAAAATTTGCATACCCTCCAAAAAGTCACTATGCAACCACTTCCTCTTTTAGTTCTCTATCAACAAACTTATTATTTTCAAGCACAAGAAGGATTAATTGGAGATCTTTTTTTCTAAGTTTTTACTGCCGCCATTGTCAGTTTAAAGACCATAGTTAGAGTTATTATTTTAAAGCAACAACCCATTATTTTATTTGTTTTTAAACGAACTGTTGCAAAAGTTTATTCAATGGGATTAATTGTACATATACATATTCAGTGTGTTGCAGGGAATCGTAAAATGTAAATAAATCTTCCTTATCTTTCTTCAGACATTCATTGGCTTTTGGGTATTTTGGCCTCAAATACTTTAACAAAACGGGTATCTTTTTTGGTTGTTGCCAAATAACACTCCATGGATAATTGTTTTGCCGTTACCTGAAAGCACTTAGGCATCTTGTCTAAGAATTTACTGTTTTATGTACACAACATCTCTGATTGCATGTCTAGCCAAATACTTCACCTATTTTCACTTAGGTTTTTATTTGAGGCGTCATGCTATTTCATTTATATTTTAAATAATTCACTTTAAGATATTGACAATAGAAAAAGAAAGGATTATATTCTATACCTGTAAGATGTATGATGTTTAACGTAAGATGGTTCAAATGAAAATAAGTTGCATACCTGTATCTTTTTTTACTCAAATAGTTAACGATAAAATGACTATAAAAGAGTGGGCTGGCATAGGAGCAGAGGCTGGCTTGAATGCTATTGATTTAAGCACAGTTTTTTTAAGAAATCACACTCCGGTATATTTAGAAAAGATAAGAAATGATATTGAATCAGAGAATATGTCCATTGCAATGATTGCAACATATCCTGATTTTACTCACCCCGATATGGTTCAAAGAGAAAGAGAAGTGGAATACCTAAGAAATGATATTGCACTGGCATCAAACTTAGGTGCAAAATTTTTAAGAATTCTAGCAGGCCAGGCACATCCCCAAACAAAAATTGAAGAAGGAATAAAATGGGTAATTGAAAATTTCAAGAAAGTGGCACCTATAGGTGATAAATTTAATGTAAAACTTGTTTACGAAAATCATTCCAAACCAGGTGCTTGGCAGTATGTAGATTTTAGCCATCCAACAGAAATATTTTTAACAATTGTGGAAGGAATTAAAGACACCAGCATTGGTATTAATTTTGATACAGCCAATACTATTGCATATGGAGACGAACCAATCCCGGTATTAAAACAAGTTCTGGACAGAGTAGTAACTATACATGCTGCTGATACTTCAACAAAGGGAAAATTAAATCATGTTCTTTTGGGAAAAGGTCTTGTACCTTTTAAGGAAATATTTAGTTTACTGAAACAAAATAAATTTGATGGGTGGATTTGCATAGAAGAGGGCAGCAATACAGGAATAGAAGGGATAAAAAAAGCTATAGACTTTGTAAAAAAGACATGGGCAGCAGCCTGAGAAGCTATTACTAAATACTTAAGGAAACAAAAATGAAGGCCCTTGTTTATGAAGGTCCTAAAAACATAAAAATAAAACATGTCAAAGACCCAGTTCCCAATAAGGGAGAAGTACTTATAAAGGTAAAAGCAACCGGAATCTGTGGTTCTGATGTACATGGATATCTTGGAATTACAGGCAGGAGAACGCCTCCAATGATAATGGGACATGAATTCTCAGGTGATATTTTAGAAATTGGCCAGGGTGTTACAGAATTTAACATAGGGGACAGGGTTACTGTACAGCCACTAATATTTTGTGGTGTTTGTAAATATTGCCAGCAAGGACTTACAAATTTGTGTATCAATAAAAAGTTTTATGGAGCTATGGATACAAATGGATCTATGGCAGAATTTATAAGTGCACCGCAGAAACTTATCTATAAATTACCTCCATCAATAAACTATTTAGAAGGTGCAATGATAGAACCTCTTGCTGTTGCATATAGAGCGGTAAACCAGGTAGCCAATACTGAAGGGGAAAATGTATTTATAGTGGGGGCTGGCACTATTGGTCTTTTAGTTCTTCAGATAGTTAAAAGTAAAAGTCCTTCAAAGATTTTTATTTCAGATATAGATGATAACTGTCTTGAACTAGCAAAAAAAATGGGTGCAGATTTTACCATAAACCCAATAAAAGATAATTTAATAGATATCATTAATAGAGAAACTAAAAATGAAGGTATAGATACAGCATTTGAGGTTGTAGGAATACCAGCTACGGTACAACAGGCCATGTCAGTTTTAAAGAAAAAGGGAACATGTGTCTGGGTTGGCAATTTAGAGAAGATGATAAATTTAAATATGCAGGAAATTGTAACTAAGGAGCTAAATATCGGTGGTACTTATAGCTATACTCACATACAATTTGGAGATTCAATTAAGTTTCTGGTAGAAAAGGATCTGGATTTAGATTCTATAATAAGTAAAGTAGTGCCATTAGAGGAGGGCCCAGCTATGTTTGAAAAATTGGCAGAGGGCAAAAGCAGTCTAATAAAAGTTATTCTGACAGGTTAAAATATAGTATATATTAGGAATAAAAAGTGAATTATCAATAAGAATTAATATATTTTATTAGGGAGAATATATGATAATGGAAGAGTTAGAAAAAGCGTGTATTGCTCTAAGAAATGAAGGTATGGATTTTGCTTTATTATCATCTCATGAAAATATTGTATATGTTAGTGGATTTGATGTACCTGTGCCAATTGGGGCCTCCTCTAATG
>JAMCVO010000679.1 GCA_023475715.1 Actinomycetota bacterium | reverse complement strand
TATTAATAAAATCACCCGGAGCTGGCATTACTTTTTTTGAAGAGTAGATTAGAAGTTACCAATTTGTCTTTTTTAAAGAAATTATATAGAAAGAAAATGAAGAAATTCTGGAGAAAGAAATTAAAAAATAAAATTTGCCTTGTAAGATATTAATACAAACCTTATGATTGTATAAATATTTTTTATAAATTTAAAAGACTTATTTACTCCTAAAATAAGATGATAAGTTACAAACATATAAAAAAATTAAATTTAATTTAAAGTTATGAAACATTAAAATTTTAATAACAATTAATTAAGGTGTTAAAAATGTTTTTACTTTATTATCAATATTTTGTTATTTTCGCTCTTACAATAATATTAATTAATTTTATAATTAATATTATTTTGTTTAAAAACATAAATAATTTTAAACTTTCAGAAAATACTTTAAAATCACCGCCACTGGTTTCAATTTTAATTCCGGCAAGAAACGAGGAAGGGAATATTAGAAGAATTCTTAATTCCATGGTCAAGCAAGATTACCCAAATTTGGAGATACTTGTACTCGATGATAATTCAATGGATGCAACAGGTCAAATTGTTCAGGAATTTGCTCAGAAAGATAGCAGGGTAAGACTTATAAAAGGTGCACCGCTGCCACAAGGATGGAAAGGTAAATGTTTTGCCTGCCATCAGCTTTCCAAACTTGCTAAAGGCGAATATTTTGTATTTACGGATGCAGATACCCTGCATTTTCCTGACTCAATTTCAGGTTCACTTGCTGCATTGATGCGAGATAAAATTGATGTTAATTCTGTCTATCCGAGACAGATTGCTGTAACTTTTTCTGAGAGAATGACTATACGTTTTATTCATTTTGCAATACTTTCCTTAATGCCGCTTATTCTTGTTAAACATACAAAAAGTCCATTTTTCAGTACAGGAATGGGACAATTTTTCTTATTTAAAAAGCAAGTTTATGAAAAGATTGGTGGATTCGAGTCAGTAAAAGATGAAATACTTGAAGACATCCATATTTCCAAACAGGTAAAAAGACATGGCTTTAAGATTATGGTTTATGATGGCAGTGACAGTATCTTCTGCCGGATGTATACCAATAAGTCCGATGTTATAAAGGGTTTTTCAAGGTTTATTTATGCGGCTTTTGATTGTAATTTTTTAATGGAGTGTATTGCAGTTTTTTTCATCTCATTGATATTTTTAGTTCCGTTTATTTTACTGCCCCTGGGAATTTTTATTTTTGACTGGCCTAGAATATTAATAAGTTTAAATATTATTCAAATATTATTAATATTTGTGATAAAAATTGTGCTTGCAATAAGATTCAAAGAAAGAATTCTTGATATTTTTTTTACTCCTATTACTGTTGCATTTATAGTCCTTATTGCAATGAATTCATACATCCAATCCAGGTTTGGCAAAGGTATAAACTGGAAAGACCGAACTTATGGTGTTCCGGATGAGAACAACATAGAATTGGCTGAATTTAAAAGCGAAAGAAAATAATATGTATTTCAAATCATGTTTAACATCATATTCAATTTAAGGTCTTTTTGGAAGGGTTAAGATGCATGTTGTTACCGGTGCAACAGGACATGTCGGAAATGTCATTGTAAGAGAGCTGCTTGCAAAAGGCAGAAAACTCTTTTAAGTAATTCTTTAATCAGTCATAAGAAAGCCAGCAGTGATTTAGGATATTTCCCACAGGTTATAAAAAAAGCGGTCGAAGATAATGTAAAGTGGTTAAGGGAATACGGAGCATTGTAAATAAACTGTCAAATGATGACCATAAATAGGATTCTTTCTAATTCAACCTTTATCCCTCTGATTATGTGTTATATACTTAATTGCTGATGATGAAAAATCTAATTTTAAATTGATGAGTCAAAAAAAAATAGAAACTTATAATCTCCTATTATCAGGCAGAGTACAGGGAGTCGGATTTAGATATTTTGCCCAATATAGAGCAGTGCGGTATAATATAAAAGGTTATGTAAGAAATACTTATGATAATAAAGTTGAGATTGTTTGTCAGGGAGAGCCAGATAGTTTAAGTAAATTTATACGAGAAGTTAAAAATGGTCCGTCTTTCTCTCATGTAGCTCATGTTGAGATGGAAGAAATTAAAGACTCTCCAGTTTATGACTCATTTGAGATAAAATGTTGATGAGCGAAAATATTATATAATAATGAAATTGGCACTAATTGCAAATTTATGAACATTAAAAAAATTATTTACCATGACAGATTCTAACACAAGGCTGATTGGACTTTTTGGTAATCCTGCTCGCCACAGCTTTTCTCCTAAAATACAGAATTATTTCATCAGCAAGTATAAGAAAAACTGCTTATACGTGGTTTTTGAGCCAACTGAAAATAATTTGGAACAGGCTTTTATTGGTACCAGGAATCTCGAATTTATAGGATTAAATGTGACAATGCCGTTTAAGGAAAAAATTTTTAATCTCGTTGATCAAACAGATAAGGTTGCATCATTTATTAAAGCAATAAATACTGTTAAATTTATTCAGGATAAAGTATCGTCTGGAAGCATATCGATTGGTTACAGCACCGATGTTCCCGGATTTACAAAGTCTCTGGATGATAAAAGATTCCTATGGACAGGTAAAAAATGTCTGGTTGTCGGTGCCGGAGGAGTTGCAAAGAGTACAGTTTACGGGCTGGGCCAAAAGAAAGTGGGTAAAATTTATGTTTTTGATATTATCCGTGATAAAACTCTGGAATTGGTAAATATTTTTAACAAAATTTCATCAAATATTGAAGTTATTGAGAATTTAAATGAATTAAACAGCGAAATTGAAAATATTGATTTAATCGTAAACTGCTCTCCTGCGGGTATGAATATGGAATCAAAAAGAGAATTAAAAAAATTGCTGCCGATACCTTCGAAGTGGAATTTAAAAGATAAATTTATATTTGAGATGGTTTATAACCCTGGGGAAACAAAATTTATTCAGAAAGGCAAGAAGGAAGGGGCAACAATTGTGACAGGAATTGATATGCTTATAAACCAGGCAGCCTATTCCTTTAAAATCTGGTTCGATATCTTACCCGATACAAATGAGATAAAAAAAATAATCCTCGAGTCTGCTTTAATTTAGCTCTTAAAATAGCATTATTGAACCAAATGTTAGGATTGTTGTGGTACCTGATGTCAGACTTGAAAAACTATCAAAAATGTACAGCCCCAAGTTTAATGCGTGACACTTTTTGACTATTGGCAATAATTATGTTATTATGCTTATGTATAAATATGCAACCTTAATTATAGAATCGATTGCAAATGGCAGCAAAAGAAATATTTTTTTTTATTTTATTTTTTTTATCTGGCTTATTTATGGGAAGCTTATTAAACCTGTTCATTTATAAAATCCCAAGAAAATTACCAATTTTTAAACCTGTTAATAATTGTTTTGAATGCAGCGCAACAATAGCATTTTATACAAAAGTCCCATTGGCCACACTTGGTTTAAGGGGAGGCAGATGTAAATCATGCAATAAGAAAATTCCTTTTATAAGTTATCAAAATGCTGTCGTAGAATTACTGACTGCATCATTGTTTCTTGCAAATTATATATTTTTCGGATTTAGATTGTATGGATTGTATTTAACCAGTGGTATAATTTTATGCAGCATATTAATTATCATATCATTTATAGATCTGAAGTTTAAAATAATACCCAATAAAATAATTCTTCCATTTACTTTAGTTGGCTTATCAATAAGTACAGCTATAATTGTTTTGGAAAACCCCAGGAGGTGGTGGCTGCCACTTGCATATTGTGCCGGGGCTTTTATTTTTATGTTAATAATTCATTTGATTTACCCTAAAGGAATGGGCATGGGTGATGTTAAGCTGAGCCTGATGCTGGGGGCATTCCTGGTAAAAAATGTAATAGTCGGATTGTTTCTTGGATTTCTGATTGGTTCAATCTCAGGTTTAATCTTGATCATTTCAAAGAAAAAGAAATTAAGTCAGGAAATTCCTTTTGGACCATTCATTTCTACAGGCAGTATAATAGCGCTGTTTATTGGAGGGTATATATTAAGGTGGTATGTTGGCTTTATTTAAAAGGTTTTTATTTTAGTTTATAATAATAGGCATTACTATTAAGCATTGCACTTAGTTGATTTTTATAATCATATTATGAAAGGACTCAAAATTTGAGATTTTTAACAGCAGGAGAATCTCACGGTGAAGCACTTTCAGGAATAATCAGCGAATATCCTTCGGGTGTTAAAATAGATGCAGATTTTATTAACTACGAGCTTTCCAGACGTCAGAAAGGGTATGGCAGGGGCGGAAGAGTAAAAATTGAATCAGATAATGTAAAAATTCTTTCAGGTGTCAGGAAGAATAAAAGCACCGGTTCTCCGATATCTTTTTTAATATTTAACGAAGACTGGCAAAACTGGAATGAAAAGCTGAAAATTGAAGAGAGCCTGTTAAATCCAAGGCCGGGACATGCAGATCTTAGCGGGTCTCTGAAATACAGGCTTGAAAGCATCAGAGATGTTATTGAACGAAGCAGTGCAAGAGAGACCGCTGCCAGAGTCTGTGTTGGGGCATTTTCTAAACTGGTTTTAAAGCACCTTGGTATTAATATTTATAGTTATGTTGAACAGATTGGGAATGCAGGTTTTTGGTTTGTTAAAACCAAAGTTAAGAATAAGAAACTCATTAATACTTTAAATGCTTTATTACAGGGCAACATAAATAATGTTCAAATTTTAGAAGATATTGAAAAATCACCTGTCAGATGTCCGGATGAAGAAATTTCAAAGCTTATGATTGAAGAAATAGACAAAGCTAAGAATAAAGGTGATACTTTGGGTGGTAAATTTATAGTAATAGCATCCGGACTTCCTCCGGGGTTGGGCTCATTTGACCAATGGGATAATCGTTTTGATGCGAGAGTTGCAGCAGCTTTTATGAGCATCCCATCGATTAAGGTTGTGGAGATAGGGGAAGGCTTCTTAGCTCCATTTTTCCATGGAACAGAATTTCACGATGAGATTTACTACGATGACAACCGTGGATTTTATAGGAAAACAAACAGAGCTGGGGGAATTGAAGGTGGTATGTCAAATGGTCAGCCTGTTATTATCACAGCTTCTGCCAAGCCTATTCCAACAACTGCAAAGGGACTGCAATCAGTAAACATAAAAACAAAGAATGTGGAGAAAAGCCTTAGTGAAAGATCGGATGTATGCGCTGTCCCCAGTGCAGCAGTTGTTGGGGAAGCAGTTCTGGCTATAGAAATATTAAACGCTTTTCAGGATAAATTCGGTAAAGACAACCTGGAAGAAATTCTTGAAAGCTATAATAATTATAAAAAGTATTTAAAGGAAATCTAACAAATAAGTTTATTTAATATGGATTATAAAAATATTTCTTTAATTGGTTTTATGGGTTCGGGTAAAACTACTGTTGGTAAAATTCTTGCCGAAAGGTTAAATTTTTTGTTTATAGACCTGGACAAAGTTATCGAGATAGCCGAGGATAAAACAATATCAGAAATATTTAAATACGGAGGCGAGAAATATTTCAGGGATGTTGAAAGCGAAGTCATAAAAAAAATTTACATAAATGAACACTGTGTATTTGCCTGCGGCGGCGGTATTGTTGAGCGGAAAGAAAACATGGATTTTATAAAGAAAATGAGTATTATAGTATATCTTTCTATTTCTCCCGGGCAAGCTTTTGAAAGACTAAAAAACGTAGAAGACAGACCTCTTCTTGGCAATTCATCAGATTTAGATTCCAGGAAAAAAATCATTAACAATCTTATAAACAAAAGAGATGTGTTGTATAAAAATAATTCAAATTTTAAGATAAATACCGATTACAAAAGTCCTGAATGTATAGCTGAAGAAATTATGAAGAAGCTTTAGAAATAACTGTTGATTATTAGTAAAAAGTAAAAGTCCGTTGAAAAATTTTTAGGAATCAGGTGTCAGCATTATTAAAATAATAAATTTACAGACTATTTTAAAAAAATATCAGATTGTCATTAGTTCCGGAATATCAGAAATATTTTATAAAGTGATAAGCAGTGATTTTAGAGATATCAATAAAATCGTACTTGTATCAAATGACAAGGTTTATCCCTTATATAAAGAAAAACTGCAAAAAATGCTTAAGTCTTGTAAAACAGCATTTGAAATTGTGATAATTGAAGATGGAGAAAAACATAAAAGCTTGGAAAGTGCGCAACTGATATACCGAAAGCTTATAAATCAGAATTTTCACAGGAATGATCTTATTGTTGCTTTTGGAGGAGGGGTAATTGGGGATCTTGTTGGTTTTGTTGCATCAACTTTTCACCGGGGAACTAAATTACTTCAATTTCCTACAACAATCGTCGGTCAGGTTGACAGCAGTATCGGAGGCAAGGTAGTTGTTAATTTTGATGAGATAAAAAATGTTATAGGATGCTTTTATCAGCCCGACATGGTATTGATTGATCCTGATTTGCTTAAAACACTTGACGAAACTCAAATAATAAACGGATTGGCTGAAATCGTAAAATATGGAATTGTTTTTGATAGAAATATTTTGAAAACTCTGGACGAAAATATTATCGGCCTGGCTGATGAAAGATTATTGGAACTGGTAAAGAGCGTATCTTTTGCAGATCTGATCTATGAGTGCTGCAAGATCAAGGCAAAAGTTATTGAAAAAGATGAATTTGATACCGGACATAGACATTTATTGAATTTTGGCCACACTATTGGGCATGCAATTGAAAAAGCTTCAAGACTTACGACAATAAACCACGGCATGGCAGTTGCATTAGGGATGATAGTTGCTTTAGATATTTCAGAGAATCTTGGTATACTTAAAAATGGTTTTAAAGATGATTTTCTGCAGCTTTACGAGAAACTAAAACTGCCTTTTAAAATTCCTGCCAATTTAAATGCTGAGGATATAATTAGTGCTTTAAAATTTGATAAGAAATTTACACATTCGAAAAACAGGTTTGTGCTGCTCAAAGGAATCAATAAACCTGTAATTGTGGAAAATATTGATGAAAAATTAATTGCTGGTTGTATAATTAAAAATTTAAAAAAGGAATAAATAAATGAAGAAAGTTTGCATAATAAATGGCCCGAATCTTAATCTTTTGGGAAAGCGTGAAAAAGAAATTTATGGTGACAAAAGTTTTGAAGAAGCATTAAATCAATTACAGGAGTTTGCACAGAGCAAAAACATGGATCTTTCTTATTTCCAGTCAAATGATGAGGGTGAGATTATAAATAAAATCCATGAATGTATGGGTAATATTGATTATATAGTTATAAATCCAGGTGCGTTTACACATTATAGTTACAGTATTTTTGATGCAATACTTGCAGTCAAAGTTCCGACGATAGAAGTTCATATTTCAAATATCTTCAGCAGGGAAGAATGGAGAAAAAAATCTGTAATATCTCCTGCGTGCGTTGGAATTATCAGTGGATTAGGTCTGGATGTCTATAGGCTTGCTCTAATTCATATATGCCAATAATAGAAATATGGAAAAGTACTTTGAAAGTCGGATAATCAGAATAAAACAGGAACTCGAATTTAAGAATATACCAGGTTTTGTTATCCTAAAAGATGCAAATATATATTATCTTACAGGTTTTTACAGTAAAGATTCCGGAAGTATTCTTGCTTTTGTTAATGATGAAATCTATCTTTTAGTGCATTTTATTTATTTTGAAGCTGCTAAAAAATCCGTACTGCCAAAAAATGTAAAAATTATTAAATATTTTACAGAAAAATATAAAAAACTTTTAGAAATTATCAGTAGTTATAAGATAAAAAATATTGCTGTTGAAGGTGATAATATAAGCTTTATAGATTTTTCGACCTTTAAGGTTATGTTAGCCAAGGCAGGAAAAAAACTGACAAGCGAATCAGGCATTGTAGAAAATTTAAGGATCATAAAAGATGAAATAGAGCTTGCAAACATCCAAAAAGCATGCAGCATATCTGACAAAGTGTTTACCCAGATTGCAGGCACAAACTCTTTAAAAATAAAATCTTTTTCTGAGATAGGACTTGCTTTTGAAATGGAAAGAAAGAGTATGAAACATGGCTCAAGCGGTAAATCCTTTAATTACGTTATTGCAAATAAGAGTATGTCATCGCTTCCGCATTACGAAGCAGAAAATAAAAATATTAAAAATGGTATTTTGCTTATGGATTTTGGCTGCATCTATAATCACTATTGCTCTGATATAACCCGGACGGTTTTTATTGGAAATTTTAAAAACAGCAACAAAATACGACAGATTTATGATATAGTTTTACAGGCTCAATCCAAATCTCTCCAGTCTTGCAAGGCAGGCGTAAGCACCATAGAAATTGATGGAATTGCAAGGAAGTATATTGAAGGTAAAGGTTATGGGGATAATTTTGGGCATGGATTAGGTCATGGAGTTGGACTTGAAGTACATGAAAGCCCCAGAATTTCTTACATAAATGAAACGATATTGCAGGAAAACATGGTTATAACAATTGAACCTGGAATTTATATTGAGAATTTTGGCGGTGTCAGGATTGAAGATATGGTAATAATCAAGGAAAATCGCTGCCAGAATTTGTATAAATCCAGCAAACTATACACAGTCATCAAATAGAGGAGGATATTTCTCATGATAACAACTAATGATTTAAAAAATGGAATGACTTTAAATTACGAAGGTGCCCTCTATGAAGTTATATATTTCCAGCATGTTAAACCTGGTAAAGGCGGAGCATTTGTAAGGACCAAGCTCAAAAACCTCTATACCGGTGCAAATATTGAAAAAACATTCAGAGCTGGTGAAAAAATTGAACAGGCAATCCTTGAAACAAAGAAAATGCAGTTTTTATATAAAAATGATCACTTTAACTTTATGGATACTGGAACATTTGAGCAGATTCCCATAGATGAAGAACATATCGGAGAAAATGAAAAATTCCTGCTTGAGAATATGGAAGTTACAATAAAATTTTATAAAGGAAACCCTATTTCAATAGAACTTCCAATTGTAATAGAATCAAAAGTTATTAAAACGGAACCAGGTGCCAAAGGAGATACGGTAAGCCAGAGCCTTAAGCCGGCAGTCATAGAGACAGGTGCTAAAATACAAGTCCCAATTTTCATTAATGAAGGTGATATAATCAAGATAGATACCCGCACGGGAGAGTATATAACAAGAGTGAGTAAATAAATGGTAAAAATTACACGAAGAAAAAGCAGGGAAGCAGCAGTAATACTACTATACCAGAGTGACCTTCTTGGGAAAGATTCTGAAGAAGTTTTGAAAAATGAAATAGATTTTGGAAAGAAAATAGATGAATTTGCATCAGGACTTGTAAAGGGTGTAAATAAAAACAGAGAAGCAATTGACAAAGAAATAATAGGTGTAGTTGAAAATTGGACAATTGAACGAATAGCAATTATAGACAGAAATATTCTAAGAGTTGCTATTTACGAAATGCTTTTCGAAAAAGATATCCCTTTGAAAGTCTCGATAGATGAAGCAATAGAAATAGCAAAATCACTTGGTCAAAAAGACGATACTCCTAAATTCATTAATGGGATACTTGGAAAAATCCTAACAAATATCGGAGAAAAACTAATCTAATTTTTAAAATTGTCATGGAAAAATTATATCCTGATTTTTTGGTAAAAATAATTAATGAAAAACTTAACATATACATTAAGGATTATAAAACATCTCCAAAAATTTTAAGAAGGGCCATTTCGTACAGCATAAAAAATGGCGGTAAAAGGTTCAGGCCTGTTTTATGCCTTACTGTTGCAGGAAGTCTTGGATACAGCTATGAAGACGTCGCACCAACCGCTTGTGCTATAGAATTAATTCATACATACTCGCTTATTCATGATGACCTTCCTTCCATAGACAATGATGATCTAAGAAGGGGAAAACCCACGAGTCACAAGATTTTTGGTGAGGATATTGCAATATTGGCCGGGGATGCTTTATTTGCCGAAGCTTTCAATATTATCCTGAAATATCAACAATCAGGAAGCGAAAAAAAAATAGAAGTACTGTCTGAAATCGGCCAAGCTTCCGGTGCACACGGTATGGTAGCAGGACAAACTGTGGATGTTTTTTATGCAGGTAAAGAAATAACCAGGCAGAAACTTATGTATATGCACAAAAATAAAACTGGAAAACTAATAATTGCTGCTGTCAGATGTGGAGCAATTTTATGCAATGCAAAGCAGGATCTTATAAATAAATTTAC
>JAMCVO010000234.1 GCA_023475715.1 Actinomycetota bacterium | reverse complement strand
ACTTTACACAATATAATTGCTGATAAAGCACGAAAAGAATTCTTAAATCCGGAATTTAGTATTGATGCAGTAGATATGGAAAGCTATTGGCTGCTTGACTTTCTCTCATCGGTTAAAATTCCTGTTTTATGTGTGAGATCGATCTCTGACAATATGAAATATAATATATCTCTGTCCTATGAAAATCTGATTAAAGATGCTTCCATCAATTATCCTAAAGTAATTCGTTTTGTCCTTAAAAATCCAACAGAAATAATAAAATTAGTCAGAAACGGGATTAATTTTAGAAAAGCATGCAGAAGTCTGCACAATTTTATACTTTCAATTATAAATATACCCTCATCCTAATATACTTCATCTTGATACATCATTATCCTGAATGATATTGATATAAAATCAAAAAAGTATCCTTAAACTTCAGATGCAATATCATAATCCGGTATAAAAATAAGGCCCCATTAAATGAGGTCTTATTTTTTTGGTATGCTAGTGTTGGGTACTATACCGGGACGGACAAATCATTAATATAAATATTTATTGTTGAAATCCCTTTCCTGTGCCACCGGCAGGCGCAGTTGTTTCAGCAGGAGTACCTGCTGAAGCCCCAATCTTGAAAGCGAGTAATACCGGGTTTTTCCCCATTCCTATAGGAAATATTATTGTATCGCCTTTTACTGCAGGCCAGCCATTGATGCCGCCTGGAGCCTGATATTCCCAGACTTTGTCCCCTGTTTTAGCATTAAATGCATAAATTTTACCATTAAAAGTAGAGGTAAATACCAGATCATTTACAACCGTAGCCGCACCCACATTAAGTGAATCCAATTTGTTGTTCCAGAGAATTTTACCCGTTGCTGCATCTATTGCAACCAGCTCTCCTGTTGCATTATCAAAGCTAAATGATGCAGCAACAAATTCTGATGGTGTATATTCAACTACCATATTTACCACCGGAACATATACAATACCATCTGAATATGCCATGTTGGTCTCAACTCCGCCTAATGGTCCAGGCGATACCTTGGTAGTCCCTTCTGGAAGCTCTTTTAGTGTATCATTTTGGTGAGTGCCCACTGCAGTTTCCCATAGTGTTTTTCCGGTTTTCCTGTCAAAACCGTAAACTCTACCCATTTTACCAGCACCTATAAGGATGTCTGTATTTACCCCATTTATGCTTACTGATGCAAGTATTGGTGATATCTGTAAGTCATAGTCAAAAAGATCATGGGGAAGAACTTGATTATGCCATAAAAGCTTTCCGTCACTTTGGTTAAGTGCCACTATACTATTTGTGTACAGGTTTGGTCCAGGTCTGCTTGAGCCATTAGGAAATTCGGCTGTTCCAGGCCAAGGAGCGGGATTTCCAATTCCCCAGTACGTTATATTTGTTTTTGTGTCAATTGCTGGTGGATACCATGACCCACCGCCGCTGTTAACTTCCCGGTTTCCCCATATATCCTTTGAATCGATTGTGTTAAAGCTCCAAACTATTTTTCCTGTTTTTTCATCAAGAGCATATAATACCCCGAAAGCACCACCTTTATAAAAATTTTCATTTGATAATCCTGGAACAGAAGATACATAGACCAAGCCGCCATATACTGTTGTCTGTATATCAACACCAATATTTGGATCTTCTGATATAGTTGATTTCCAAAGCTCATTTCCCTTCATATCAAGTGCCACTATTTCAAAATGGCCCTTCATGGCAAAAATTTTGCCATATCCAATTGATAAACCTGACGGTGCCCCGGAATCTTCATTATATTCTTTCATCCAGATCTGTTTACCGGTATTAAAATCTACAGCATAAACATTGCTTTTTAAGTCCTGAAAATATATTACGTTTCCGAGAATCAGTGGATTTGTTGTTGCAGCACCCCATTCGCTAATTCCCTTTATCGGAAAGGACCATGCAACCCCTAGCGTTGCTGCATTTGATAAATTTATCTTTGAGCCAGCAGCTGCTCTTGTATTTGAATAGTTCTGATTTGCTGTTGGCCAGTCATTTGCATATTTTTTTACTTCTGATGGTATTTGCCCTGCTACACTGCATGATACCAGCCAGAGGATTATAAAAACTGAAAGTAAAAAGACCAAAATATCGCGTATATTAGATTTTACATTTCTATGATGCATTACCTTACCACCTTTGTTTTAAAGTTTTTATAAAATATCAAATAAAGCATTTGCCTTGCCCTTATTTAGTTACGGTAACAGAGCCTTTCATAAATGTATGGATAGCGCATATATATTCATATGTACCTTCTTTAGTGAAAGTAAAATTAAACTTGGCTCCGCCTGCCATGCTGCCGCTGTCAAATTCATTATTTACTGCCTTTACTGTATGAGCATAGGAATCATTATTTGTCCAGGTAACTGTATCTCCAACCTTGATGCTTAAATTATCCGGATTAAATGCATTTCCCTGTATGCTGATCTCATTTTTTGCACCTGCACCTCCTGCAGTAGTTGCTGCAGTTGTGGCAGCTGTAGTACTGACTGAGCTCGTGCATCCTGCCAGAGCAAGGACCATTGTTGATAAAGTTATGAACACCAAAAGATACCTCAAATAATTTCTTTTCATTTCAAACCTCCGCTTAATTTTTTAACAATTGATACAATTTATATATATAAAAAAATAAAAGGAATTTATCCTTATTATTACTAATTATGTTTTTCGTTCTTTCCATACTTTTTTTAAGTATAGTTTTATAGCACAATAATGGTAACAGTATTTTGACTAGTTTTATCCCTGGCAATTGGTACAGCATACTTGTAGCAATGCTGAAACTATAACTGGACAATATATGGCTTGCGGAAATGCAGTATCCTAAATAATTATGGGAAAAGTTAATACTGGTTTTATAGCGAACCTTTCCTGCGGAATTTATACTATAAATTAAAGTCAATTGACAATATGATACTATTAATGTATCATATGCGGCAATATATTAAAAAATTTATAATAAACAGAATAACAATATTATAATATTATGAAATTAATTACTAGAGATACAGATTATTCAATAAGGGCACTTATTTATATTGCCAGAAATAAGGGCAGGATAATTTCTATAACAGAATTAGTTAAAGAATTTGGCGCACCAAGACCATTTTTAAGAAAAATTCTTCAGTCTCTTAGTGCAAAGATGGTACTTAAATCATATAAGGGCAAAAATGGTGGATTTGAGCTGGCAAAAAAACCGGAAAAGATATATATCTTAGATTTAATGGAAATATTTCAGGGTAAGTTCAAACTCACTGAATGTCTTTTTAAGAAAAAAATCTGCCCCAATCAAATTAGTTGTGAGCTAAAATCAAAACTGGACTCTTTAGAGGAGCTGGTTGAAAATAAGATTAAAGAAATAACACTGGCGTCACTATTAGTTCGATAAAAGATTTTGATTTAATATTATTTATTGAAGCTCGATAAGCTTATATATCCTTTCTTTGTTTGCCTCAGAAAGGCTGCTGGACTTTTTTTAACTGAAAATTTTTGAGCATAAAGAGTTTTTCCAATTTCCATAAACTTAGTTATTAAAAATATTATAATTGGACTATAAATATATTTCTTTTGCTTTTTTAAGGCCCGATTTAGTCATGAAAGTTTTATTTATAATTTCAGCTAGCTTTGCCTTATCTTTAATATCATAAAAATCAGGCAAATTAACCAGGCAATCAGCATCCCACACTATTTTAAAATTCATAGTCTCGATTTCACCCGGGCTATGATGGCTGCCGACAATTTCACAAACTTCTTTTATTATTTCTTCATTTATACTCAAACTTTCAAGGATTTCTCTTGCAACCGTTGGACCTTCTATCTCCTGGAGCTGTCCCTCGGTTGATTTATATTTCTTTTTACAGTCTGGAATTCCTATATCATGCAAAATAGCCGAAGAAATTACTATATCCAGATCTCCCTTTTCAATATATGAAATTTCTTCCGCATAATCAAGAACTCGATAAGTATGATTAATATGGTTGTTGTCGTAATCAAAATATGTAATCATCTTTTTAATTATTTCATTTTTTAGCTCTTTGTTCATCTTATCCTCCAATTATTTTTTAATCTCTGATCTTTTATTCTCTTATATCTGGTCTAATTCTTCCTATCATAATTAGAAATTAAAATATTTCAATCACCTCTTTTTGAAAAACAAAAGAAAAGGCTCCACAAGGATCAGACCAGGGTGCTTGATAAAGAGATTAAAAAAATATCGGTAAATCCAGGAATAGGTCAGGAAAAAAAGGGAGTCTTTAGAAATGTAAGGATATATAAATTCCATATTGAAAAACAGCTTTTCTTATTGGCTTATGAATTTGAAAATGATGTTTTAAATCTTATAATGATTGGAAGCCATGAAAACTACTATAGAGATCCTGCCGGATATCATAGAGAATAAAAATCATATCTTTTAGAAATACTTTGGCTGGGGAAGAAGGATTCGAACCGATTACACTCTAGCTATTATTAATACCGTGGATGATAATACGTTAATCGAATATAAAATTATTTGAACTATTTTTTTATATGAATATGGTTGAAGCTCTTTATTGTTTTAATTCCTTTATCTTCTCTATGATGGCATCTGCCATTTGGGTTGTTCCGACGGCTGAAGGGTCAGCAGGATTTGGCTTCATATCATAAGTTACATTCCTGCCTTCGCTTATAACCCTTGCTATTGCAGTTTCCATTAAATCGGCATATTTCTCCTCATCGATATAGCGCAGCATAAGAACAGCAGAAAGCATCTGTGCCGTAGGATTAACCTTATTCATCCCCTTATATTTTGGGGCACTCCCGTGAGTAGGCTCAAATAAGGCCAGCTCATCGCCAATATTTCCGCCAGGGGCCACTCCCAGACCACCAATAAGACCAGCTGCCAGGTCCGAAACTATATCGCCATACAAATTAGGAAATACCATCACATCATAGAGTTCAGGTTTCTGGACAAGCTGCATACACATATTATCTACAATCCTGTCTTCAGATTCTATATCAGGATACTCGGCAGCAATTTTTCTGAAAATTTCCAAAAAAAGCCCGTCAGTATATTTCATTATATTTGCTTTATGAACACCCGTAACTTTTCTCCTTTTATTTTTTCTTGCATATTCAAAAGCAAACCTTATTATCTTTTCTGAGCCCGTAATTGAGATTGGTTTTATAGATAAGCCACTGTCAATCCTTATTGGAGTTGTATTTATTTTTCCCATATATCTGATTAAATCAACTGTTTCTTTTTTACCCTGCTCAAATTCTACTCCTGCATACAGATCTTCGGTGTTTTCCCTTATGATAACAAGATCGATGTTTTCATATCTGCTTCTTACGCCTCTATAGCTTTTGCATGGCCGCACACATGCGTAAAGATTGAAAAGCTTTCGCATTGCAACATTGACGCTTCTAAATCCGGCGCCAACTGGTGTGGTAATGGGACCTTTCAGACCCACCTTATTTTTTTTAAGTGACTCTATGACATTATCCGGCAATACGGTTCCTTCTTTTTCATAAACTTCAGCTCCGGCATTTACGATATCCCAGTCGATATTTACACCTGTAGCTTCTACAACTCTGACAGTTGCAGCAGAAATTTCCGGACCTGTGCCATCGCCGGGTATCAAAGTAATTACATGTTTCATAAGTTAAACCCCTTATTTTTAGTTATATGATTAACCAAGCCACCGTCTGATAATATCTTAATCATTACTTCTGGAAGTGGGTTGAATCCAATTTCCAAATTTTTTGTTAAATTACGTATAACACCTTTTCTTAAATCAATTTCAAGCATATCTTGCTCATCTATTTTGTCAGTGTCGCATATAAGTACGGGAAGACCTATATTTATACTGTTTCTATGACATTATCCGGCAAAGGATTTTGCAAGAACTGCTCCGACGCCTGCGATCTTCATAATTATAGGGGCATGTTCCCTGCTTGAACCCAGGCCAAAATTTCTTCCACCTACAACAATATCACCGGGTTTAACCTTGGAAGCAAATTCCGGATCTGCATCTTCCAGTACGTGTTTTGCAAGTTCAGGAAGGTTTGATCTTAAATGAAAATATCTGCCCGGTGCAATAAGATCTGTTGATATGTCATCGCCAAATTTAAAACTTCTGCCCCGTATAATACTGTTACCTTTGTTGTTTTTATCAGTACCATTAAAGCCTGCGCTTTCATTTTTAATCTTTGCGCTATTTTTATTTTTCATTTCGCTGTAGCACCTCCCTGGGATCAGCAATAAAACCTTTCACTGCGCTCCATGCAGCAGTTGCCGGTGATGATAGATATATGAATGCATCCGGATTTCCCATTCTGCCTTTAAAATTCCTGTTCTGTGTGGAAAGGCATACTTCTCCATCTCCAAGTATCCCCTGGTGAACGCCTACGCAGGGTCCGCATCCGGGAGAGATGACTGCCGCCCCACTTTCAATTAAAGTTTCAATAATTCCTGCATGCAAGGCTTCTAAATACACACCCTTGGAAGCCGGCACTACAATCAACCTGACATCATCAGCGACTTTTCTACCCTTAAGTATTCCGGCAGCAATCTTTAGATCGCTCAACCTGCCATTAGTGCATGTGCCAATCAAAACCTGATCCACTTTAACTTTATCAATTTTGCTGACAGGTATCGTATTATCTACAGTATGAGGCATTGATATCATGGGTTCGACTTCGCTGCAATCTATATTAATTTCAGATTCATATTTTGCTCCTTCATCAGCTTTTATTTCCTTAAAGCATTTAGCTCTTCCCTGCTGACTGAGAAATTGATTTGTTATTTCATCTGCTGCGAATATTCCTGTTTTTGCTCCGGCCTCAACAGCCATATTTGAAATGGTGAATCTGTCTTCCATTGTAAGTTTGCTGCTGGCGCTTCCATTAAATTCAAACACTTTATAAGTAGCACCATCGGCAGTTATTTTTCCTATCAGATAAATAATCAGATCTTTGGCATAAACTCCCCTGCCTAATTTGTCGTTAAAATTAACTCTTATAGTTTGTGGTACCAGAAGCCATGTTTTTGCAAGGGCAAACCCTACTGCAATATCTGTAGATCCCATTCCGGTCGCAAAAGCCCCAAGCGCACCTGAAGTGCAGGTATGAGAATCTGCGCCGATGACAACATCCCCCGGGCAGACATAAGATTCAACAAGAATCTGATGGCATACTCCTTCACCTATATCACTTAACCTGGCCCCGCTTTCTTTTGCAAAATCTCTCAGGATTTTATGGGAATCAGAAAGCTCTTTTCTGGGGCTTGGCGCAGCATGATCTATAAAAAAAATAGATTTTGCAGGGTTTGCAACTTTATTAAAACCAAGTTTTTTTATCTGGCTTACAGTAAGAGGTCCTGTCCCATCCTGGGCCATTACTACATCGACATCTACAACTGCTATGTCTCCGGCCCTGACATTCCTGCCGGCATGGGCACTTAATATTTTCTCAGCAATAGTCTTCAAAAATACCCCCTTTCTAAACTTCCGCCTGTTTATTTTCCTGATAATCCTTATAAATATATATCAATTCCTTATCAAAAAGCGGCCTTTTTAAATCAACAGACATTGATCTTGCCATCGCAAGTATGTCATTGGCCTCTTTGTCTGTTAAATCTATTTCGAATTCTTTAAATTTATGCAATATTGTATGAGAACCTGAATGCTTCCCGACTACAAGTTGCCTGGTGAGACCAACTTCCCCTGGTTCAAAGACTTCATAATTTCTAGGATTCTTCAGGACTCCATCGGCATGTATGCCTGATTCATGAGCAAAAACATTGGTACCTACAATCGCTTTACAAACGGGAATTGCTCTTGCTGAAGCTTTTGCAACATATTCAGAAAGTTCCCTGAACTTTGATGTTGTCATCCCAAGATCAACATCTTCCAGATATTTCAGCGCCATTACAATTTCTTCGAGTGCAGCATTACCTGTCCCTTCTCCAAGACCATTTACGCTTGTGACTAGGCTGGAAGCTCCAGCTCTGACCGCTGCCATAGCATTGGCTGTTGCCATACCGAAATCATTGTGATTATATACTTCTATGGGAAAGGCAATAGTATTAAGTATTGTATTAATATAAAGAAAAGTTCTGAAGGGGTCAAACCTGCTGACTGTGTCACAAATTCTGAACCTGTAAGCACCTTTTTTCTTAGCAATATTTATCATTTTTAGCAGGAACTCAAGATCTGTCCTGGTTGCATCTTCGGCACTTACGATAAAATCAAGCCCGTTGCTTTTTGCCTCGCTTATTGTTTCCCTTAACTGGTTTAAAGCCCAAGTCCGGGTCTTGCCATATTTTACTTTAAGATGAAGGTCAGATGTTGAAATATTGATGATTATATTTTTTATACCGCATTCTAAAGCATATGCAATATTGGCAGGATCGGCTTCGCAGTAAGTGAATAACTTGCTGTTAGGTTTTGAAGCTATTATTTCTTTAATAATCTCTCTCTCAGCCGGACCCAATGAAGGTGTTCCGATTTCAATTTCAGGAATTCCAACTTCATTAAGCAGTTTTGCAATCCTAATTTTTTCATGCTTTGAAAATACTACACCAGCGGTCTGTTCACCGTTTCTTAAAGTCGTGTCTATTATGTTTATATAACTTTTATCTTTGATTTCTGTTATCATTTAAGCCTCCCTGCCATTTTGTTTTTTCTCGTGCTTGTCGCCGCCCTTGTAGGATTTATATGTTTCAGCAATCTCGCTGTCATACAGCGATCTTTTCATAGCAATAGATTTGGCCCTTATTATATCGGCAATTTCTTCAGCCTCTTTGGGAGTTGCCTTATAACCAAGCAGGTTCAATTTGGAAAGAACCGTATTGACTCCGGAGTATTTGCCAAGTATTATTTTTCTTTCAAGCCCTACGTCTTCCGGTCCAAAAAGCTCAAAAGTACTTGAATCTTTCATTACATTAGTGGCCCTGATTTCACTTTCATATAGAAACAAATTGGCACCCACTACCGGTTTCCATACAGGTATAAACCTTCCTGATGCAGTTGCAACATATTCCGAAATTTCCCTGAAAAGATGAGTATCTATGCCAAGGTCAACATTCTCAAGATATTTCAGGGCCATAACGAATTCTTCAAAAGAAGCATTGCCTGCTCTTTCACCAAGACCATTGATTGTTGTATTTACATATGTTGCACCTGCTTTTATTCCTGCTATGGCATTTGCGATTGCCATACCGAAATCATTATGTGTATGCATCTCAACATCAATTCCGATAATATCTATAATAGTCTTAACTCTCATAAAAGTTTCAAAAGGATCAAGAATGCCGAGTGTGTCACAATACCTTAACCTGTCAGCCCCCATTTCTTTTGCGGTCCTTGCAAATTGCAGCAGAAATTCCATGTCTGATCTTGATGCATCCTCAGCATTTACAGAAACGTAAAGATTAAAACCCTTTGCATAATCTACAGAAGTTTTCACGCTCTCAAGTACCCATTCGCGGCTTTTTTGCAGCTTATGCTCAATATGAATATCAGATGAAGATACCGATATTGCAACAGCGTCAACTCCACATTCAATAGAATTATCTATATCGGATCTCACTGCTCTGTTCCAGGCAAGGATACTGCAGCCTAAATTTAACGAAGCTATTGCCTTTATTGCATCTTTCTCATCCCCACCCATAGCAGGTATACCGGCCTCAATCTGGTGAACACCAATTTTATCAAGCATTCTTGCGATGTGTATTTTTTCATCATTTGCAAATACAACTCCCGCTGTCTGTTCCCCATCACGCAGCGTTGTATCATCTATTTTTATTTTCTTTGGTTCAAGTCTTGCGCCTGCCTTTTTGGAAAATTCTGTAAGCACTTCCAAACCTCTCATCTAAATGCTCCTTTGAATATATTTTTAGTATAAATGAAAAATTTAAAAAAAATTAAATAAAATTCTTATTTTCTTAAAAATTTATAGTATTTTCTAAGAATTTAACATTTTTTTTAATTTTTTATTGAATATTGTAAATAATTTGAAAATTATAACATATTTAATAAAAATTTGAAAATTTTATTAATTATTATAGGAAAATTAATAAAATCTTAAGGAAAAGAAGATTGTCTGGGTTAAAGCTATTTTTACCCTTTGATTACTCCCATGGGCTCGAGCTTTGCCACCTTTTTAGAGATACCTGCATTGTGAGTAACTTCCACAACTTTACTTACATCCTTATAAGCCTGAGGAGCTTCTTCTGCGAGTCCGGACATACTGGCAGCTAAGACCAGTATTCCTTTTTTTTCGAACAAATCTTT
>JAMCVO010000152.1 GCA_023475715.1 Actinomycetota bacterium | reverse complement strand
GGGACTCAATCTGGTCTTTGTTGATAATATAGATGAAGTAGTAAAAAATGCTCTGGAATCTGATCCTTTTATAAACCATAAAACTCAGAGCATGAGCGGTGAAGCAATGCAGAAAATTACGTCTGTAAGTGCCTAGCAAATTTTAATAATTTTTCACCCTCAACCTAAAATGGGCTTCTTGCAATTTTAATTTGCAAGGAGCTCATTAATATTTTGACCCACTTCTATATATTTTTGTTGTGCAATGTATATATATTTTTCGGTTAATGTTTGAAATGCCTTTTGCCGGTAAATATCATGGCAATTTTGGCATTTCCAAATTGGCCACTTACTGTCGGAGACATATGAATGTATTTTAAACTTCCTAAAGAATTCCTTTGCTGATATGGTTTTATTTTATAAATTGGTTAAATATCATTAAATAAACCTATATTTTCAGTACTTGACTACTGGATTATAGGTACTATAATAGTATTATGATTAAAAGAAAGATATTTTCTAAGCTTATAGCACATTTATCATCTGACCAGATGACGGTTCTCATTGGGCCCAGACAGGTAGGGAAAACTTATTTAATGAGTGAGACGAGAAAGAAACTTGAGGCTGAGGGTCAAAAAACTGTCTGGTTAAATCTTGACAACCAAGAAGATAAACGACGGTTGGCCTCACAGGCCGATTTACTCTCTTACATTGAGCTGCAGGTAGGAAGCAAGAGGGCAATAATTTTTATTGATGAAGTCCAAAGAAAAGAAGACGCAGGGCTTTTCCTAAAAGGTATCTTTGATATGGGAACACCCTACAAGTTTGTCGTCTCTGGTTCGGGCAGCCTTGAGCTTAAAGCGAAGATTCCAGAGTCAATGGCGGGAAGAAAACAGCTCTTTACCATTGACCCAGTCAGCTTTGAAGAATTTGTCAATTTTAAAACAAACTATCAGTACGAAGACAGACTCAATGATTTTTTTAAATTGGAAGAGGGGAGATTAGCTCGACTTCTTTCAGAGTACATGGTGTTTGGAGGATACCCGCGGGTTGTGCTCGCGGAAACCGCTTCGGCAAAGCAAAGTCAGATGCAGGAAATTTATCGAAGCTATATTGACAGAGATATCCATGACTTGCTGCATCTTGAAAAAACAGAGGCCTTCACCAACCTTTTGAAAATCATTGCTTCTCAGATTGGCAGCCTTGTCAATGTGAGCGAACTGGCTTCAACGGTGGGCGTTAATGAGAAAACAATCAAGCACTATCTGTTTTACCTTGAACAGACTTTTATCATGACCAAAGTTACGCCTTATTTTAGAAACACAAGAAGCGAAATTACCAAGTCGCCAATCTACTACTTTGTTGATATTGGTCTTCGTAATTGGCTTTTAGGACTGTTTGGTTTGCCGGAGATTCCTTCACCTTTAAGCGGGTATCTTTTTGAGAATGTTGTTTTTAATACCCTTCGAAGCCAAACAGAGCTCTCACCGACTCAAATTCACTTCTGGCGGACAAAAGACCAAGCTGAGGTCGACTTTATACTAGAGAAAGGCCTCGAAGTGATTCCTGTAGAAGCAAAGCATACCAAACTCTCAAAGATGGAAATACCCCGCTCATTCAGAAGTTTTCTTACAAGGTACCGACCAACGAAAGGTTATGTGGTGCATGTTGGAAACAAAGAGGAGAGAGAAACAGTAGGGAACACAAAGATTGAGCTTTTGCCTTACTTCAAACTTCTTTTTCAAGGGATAGAGTCAGGGTCATCCAAAAAGCTCTTATTATCATGATCCTATAAAACATAACTCATATATAGAACCTTAGATTGTACTTGACGGTTATAACTAATTAGTATAAACTACATTATATGCAAACTACAGTTTTAGAAAAATTAATAACTGACTGGAATCCTCACTTTGAGGACATTAGTCGTGGCGCCTGGAAAGGGACAATACCTCGAGAGAAGTATTTAAAAACACTCAAAGAGCTTATAAATATACGCCACACAGTGATCCTGACGGGTGTTCGGCGTGCCGGCAAATCAGTCATTATGCAACAGCTTGGCGGCTGGCTTATAGAGGAGCAAAACGTTCCGCCCCAAAATGTTGTTTATCTATTTTTGGAAGATATACAAGTGAGTCAATATCTTAAACTTGGGGCCGATCTTCTAGAATCACTTTATACCTATTATCTTGAACGCTATAATCCTCAGGGCAGGGTGTATCTCTTCTTAGACGAAATACAGGGCATTAAGGACTTTAATCGTTGGATAGGCAGTCGGTATGAGCGAAAGGAAAATATAAAGTTTCTTATTTCCGGATCACGGAAGTCGCTTATAGAAGCAGAAAGTGCGGAAGTTT
Organism: Actinomycetota bacterium; assembly: GCA_023475715.1. Next base: position 7,964 of record JAMCVO010000152.1, on the reverse strand, counting down.
TGACTGGCCGGAATGTTCAGATAGATGTGTATCCATTTAATTTTTATGAATACCTGCTGGTTCACAATGTAGAGGTGAGAGGAGAGGCAACAGCGCAGTCTATCTGGGACTTAAATTCCAGCCGCCAAATACCCATTCTCCACTATCTCGGCAATTACTTATATGAGGGCGGGTATCCGGAGATAGTTCTTGCTAAAAACGAAACGGAAAAAAGAGCAATAGCTGCCGGGTATTATCGGGATAGTGTTACCCGTGACGTATTGATACCCAACCATCTCCGAAACGCAAGAGACGTTGAAGTCTTGGGGCTGCAAATACTTTCTGATTTTACCAAAACTCACACTTTAAGCAGCTTAAGTAAACCTAATAAGTTGTCGGTAGACACCGTTAAAAATTATCTGGAATATTTTACAAAAGCTTACTTATTCTTTGAAAGCACATTTTTTTCCTATAAAACCAAAGTAACACAAGATATTCAAAGACCCAGAAAAATTTATGTAGTTGATAATGGACTGCGTAACTTTAATACGGCGCAACTTAGACCGGATTTAGGCCAGTGTGCCGAAAATGTAACTTTCCTGGAGCTTAAAAAGAACAATGTGGCCGTCTCTTATTGGAAAGGGAAGAAAGAAGTAGATTTTGCGGTTCTTAATCCTGGTTTGTCTTTATATAATGTTTCCTATACCGCTCAGCCGCACGATAGGGAAATAGAGGGTTTACTTGAAGGTTTAAAAGAATTCAAATTAACCAGGGGAGTGATACTTACCAAAAACTATTTTACCAAAAAAGAGGTAGAAGGAAAAACCATAGAGTTTATACCATTATGGGTTTGGTTAATTTTAAACGGGAGAGTATTTTTTAAAGAATATAAGAAGTGAAATTGAGTGTAAATAAAAAAGTCCCCGGTTATTACACCGAGGAAGCCTCATTCTGCCCTACCATAGCAGGACAAGCGTATTCTACCATATCCACTCATTCCTTGTAAAATATAGTGAGATAAGTTTAAAGATATAAGCTTCTTCTCGGCATATACTGTAGGTCCAGATGACAATTTAGAGATCTCCGCTCAATGTTATATAGCAACCTCACAACACAGCGGAAATTTACGGACGAAAGAAAACTCAGAGTATGAGCGATGAGGCAATGCAGAAAATTGTATCTGTAAGTGCCTAGATAAAAATTAATAATTTTTCACCCTCCATCTGCAATGGGCTTCCTGCAATATTTAATATGCAGGGAGCTCATTTTTTGCCATTAACTACTCATTTACTTAAGTTGTTACAAAAACGTTAATATAATCCATTAATGTGAATAAACATTTTATTAAATTTATAAAATGGATATGCTATTAATATTATATAATTAATATAATGCGTAAAATATTAATTCACAAAAATTTAACTTATTTTGAATTCTGTTTACCAACTAAAATAGTAGTTTTAAATTCCTATAAAAAATTTTCAATAAAAAATATTTGACTTTTTTTAAATTTATGTTAACATGTTAATAAATTTATAAACTACTAAACATTTATAAATTATTTAATAACTAAATACAAGATATAAAAGGAGTAAATTATTATGATGTGGGGATGGCCAATGATGGGTGGTTTTTTTGGTGGAGGATTAGGCTGGATAGGTATGATTTTTGGTTTTATTTTCTTTGTGGCAATAATAATCGGAATCATTTTCTTAATTGTATGGCTGGTAAGAAGAACAGGCTATAGTATTAATGATTATAGTATTACTGATAAAACCAGTACACACTCTTTAGAAATATTAAAAGAAAGATATGCAAAAGGTGAACTGACTAAAGAGCAATATGAAAATATGAAAAAAGAGCTGATGCCATAAATTAATACTATTCTTTTATTTAAAAAATATAAAACAATGAAAAATATAAAAAAATTTTTAATAATTTCAATAATACTAATTACTATAGGTGCTGTAGGTCTAATCTCTGTAAGTTTAATATTTAGCTCATTTTCCCCGGCCGCTACATCCGGAACTGGTAATGCTTATACATTCGGGCAGGGAAATATGATGGGTATGATGAGAGGATTTAACTCAGGGAACAGATACATAGATTTACAAAACATAAGTTTTGATGAGGTTAAACCAGCTGTTGAAAAATATCTAAATGATTCCGGACTGCAAAATGTAAAAATAGAAGAGATCATGGAATTTTCAAATAATTTTTACATTGAAACTGTTGAAGAAGGTACCGGTTTTGGGGCTATGGAACTTCTGCTTGATAAAACAAATGGTGCAATATTTCCAGAGTACGGGCCAAATATGATGTGGAATCAAAAATATGGGATGATGAATTCAGGGTTTGCCGGTAACCAGTATGAAAACAATATAAGAATTGATGAACAAAAAGCAATAGAGCTTGCAAATAATTATTTATCAAGGGTAAGCCAGAATGAATTTGCAGGTGATGAAGGGCAAAAATTTTATGGTTACTATACTATTGATACAGTCAACAAAGATGGTAATGTTGTAGGAATGTTAAGCGTAAATGGGTTTACGGGTCAGGTCTGGTATCACAGCTGGCATGGTACTTTTATTGAAATGAAGGAATATGAATAGCATTTTTAAAGTGCATGCTAAAATCTTTAAAAAACCTGCAAATCCTAAAAGATTGAAAATAGCTTAATTTTATATGAAAGGAGTTAATTATTATGATGTTTTTTGGTTTTATTTTTATTATCCCTATTATAATAGGCATAATATTATTAGTCCTATGGTTTATAAGAGGCACAGGTTTTAACTTTGACTTTATAAATAAAACAGGCGTTATTCATTCTGTTGAAATACTGAAGGAAAGATACGCAAAGGGTGAAATTACTAAAGAGCAATATGAAAGCATGAAAAAAGACCTAACATAATTTATAAAAAAAAGTCTAAAAAGTTTTTAGAACTGTAACTGTTGGCATGGGTGCTCATATTATTAAATACTAATTTAAATAGTTATAAAAAAGGAAAAATATATATGAATAATATTTTCGTGCTGCATGCAAGCATTTGTAAAACCCTGGCAAACCCAAAAAGACTGGAAATCATTGCTGCCCTGCGAGATGATGAATTTACGGCAACCCAATTAACACAAAAAGTAGGTGTAAGTAAAGCCAATCTTTCTCAGCATATGAGCATACTGATTGAAAAAGGTGTCGTTCTTTCAAAGCGCGAGGGTATAAATGTTTTTTACAAATTATCTGATGATAGAATAACGAAAGCTTGCGATCTGATGAGAGAAGTACTGATAAAAAATCTGGAACAAAACAGCAATATACTTAAAGATATTAAAAAACTCCAATAAATATTAATAAAAATGAAACAAACCCATATATCTTGTTTATAATGCAACAACACCAAAAAGTTATCAATGTTTAACACTTTAGGTTGTTTTTTTTAATATATCTAAAAATTAAACCGAATCGATATAAAGAATTTTAAAATTGCAACATTATTAACAATAGGAGTTATAGAAAGTCATGATTGGACCAAATGTGATTAGAGTATTATTTGGAGGATGTGGATTTATCTGGATGATATTTATATTCATTTTTATTGTGGCAATAATAATTGGAATGATAATGTTAACAATATGGCTGGTAAGAAGAGTGGGCTATCCATTTGAAAGTATGTCAAACTTTGACAAGGCTCTGGAAGTATTAAAGAAAAGATATGCCAAAGGAGAAATCAGAAAAAAAGAATATGAAGATATTAAAAGAGAAATAAACGAACCCTTGCTTAGATACAAAAATTACTTGAAGTATTAATTATTATTTTAAAACATGAGAAAAATATGAACACACAGAAAACAATCATTATTTTAGTTTTTGCTATCGGCGATGGCGCTTCTATTACTCTTTCTTCTGGCAAACCTCTACCAAAAGCCGGTGTATTTGCACATTTTGGGGCAGAGGTTGTTTCTGAAAATATAATCACTGAAATTAAAGGATTGCCTGCCAATAAAGAATATGACGGACGCGCCTATTGTTTTTTAGAGATAGGGTTTGGCAGAGCTGGTTTTGCCGGTGGTAATTTCTATGCCGAACCAACGCCGGTAGTAAAAATGAGAAAACCAGGGAGATGGTGGCACTGGGGTAAGGTACTTTTTGAAAAATACTGGCTTTGAAGATGGCTATGAAACCCATATATTTAGATTATAATGCAACAACTCCTATTGACCCGGAAGCAATTGATGCAATGACACCTTTTCTTAAAGAACATTTTGGAAATCCTTCAAGCTCTCACTGCTACGGGCAAAAAGCAAAACAGGCAGTAGAAAAAGCAAGGGTCCAGGTTGCAGATTTTCTAAATTGCAATACAGATGAAATTATATTTACAAGTGGCGGAACAGAATCTAACAATTATGCTATTAAGGGAACGGCTTTTACTTTAAGAGATAAAGGAAACCATATAATCACTACACAAATTGAGCATCCTTCAGTGTTGGAATCATGTAAATCCCTAGAATCAAAGGGATTTGAGGTTACATATCTGCCGGTAAATGAATTGGGACTCATAAATTTATATACCCTTGAAAAAGCAATTACACCTAAGACTATATTGATAACAATAATGCATTCAAATAACGAAGTAGGAACAATCCAACCAATTGAACAGGTTTCAGGACTAGCAAAGAAATATAATATTATTTTCCATACAGATGCTGTCCAATCTGCTGGAAAGATCCCTGTGAAAGTAACCAAACTCGGTATTAATATGCTATCTATTGCAGGCCATAAGATTTATGCACCAAAAGGAGTGGGTGCGCTTTATATTCAAAAGGGTACTAAACTGGAAAAGTTAATTCTTGGAGCAGGACAAGAAAATAATACAAGAGCAGGAACAGAAAATGTACTTGAAATTGTGGGGTTAGGCAAGGCATGTGAAATTGCAGGCAGGGACTTAGATAAAAATGCAGCCAAAATGAGAATTGCAAGAGATAGACTATATAATGAACTGAAGAAAAAAATAAGAGATCTTAAATTAAATAGCCAGTTTGAAAATTGCCTGCCAAATACACTAAGTTTGAGTTTTAAAAATATTGATGCAAACCTATTGCTTAATAAAATCAATAATCAACTTGCAGTTTCTTCAGGTGCAGCATGTCATTCAAATAAATCCGAAGTATCCGGTGTATTAAAAGCATTAAATGTACCATACGAATGGGCTAAGGGAACAATTCGTTTTTCTACTGGTAAAATGACTACGGCAGATGAAATTGACAATGCTGTAGATATTGTTACAAACACTTTTTCAAATCTACAAAATTACTCAGAGAAAGGAAAATAGGATGAAGGCATTAATAATAATCAATGATGCTCCTTATGGTTCAGAAAAAGCATACAATGCCTTAAGGATTGCTATACATCTCCAAAAAGATTATCCGCAGTCTGAGGTAAGGATTTTTCTACTGGCAGATTCAGTAACCTGTGCTATTGCCGGTCAAAATATCCCTCAGGGTTATTATAATATTGAAACAATGTTAAGTGTTGTAATTTTAAAAGACGGGAAGGTGAAAATTTGTGGAACCTGCGGTAATGCCAGAGGACTGAAAGATCTAAAACTAATTGATGGTGCAGAAATTAGCAATATGAGTGAACTGGTGCAATGGATCGTAGATAGCGATAAAATTCTGACATTTTGACAATAAGTGAAACATCGGATAAATTAATTAAAAAATAAATTTACCAATCACTGAAGTTAAATCAAAGCGATATTATGATGGACAAAAAATATAGCATACTAAGTTACAAAAATTATGAAGAGCAATCAGTGTTTACCCCTGAAAACTTGCTTCGGGAAGCAAAAAGACAGAAACAAATTGGCGAGTGCAGTATTCCCGGTGTTTGCATATTAGACCCTGATGGTGATATCGTTGAATATTTGCAGAAAAATGATCAACTCAAGTTATGCAAATGTTGGGCTTGCTACCACACCAAACTATACAGTTTTAATTATGGGGGTATTGAATTTGGAATTATTGGCTGTGCTGTGGGGGCTTCTTTTGCTGTATTGATAGCAGAAGAGTTATTTGCCTCAGATTGCAAACTCTTAATCAGTATTACATCGGCAGGACGAATTGCAACCATAGAAAATTCATCCCAATTTCTGCTGATTGAGAATGCAATCAGAGACGAAGGAACAAGCTACCATTATCTTCCACTTTCAGATATTTCATCTGTTAACAGCCATATTTTAAAAAAAATAAAATCTATATTCAAAAAGTCAAACTTGCCAATTGCTATCGGGAAGAGCTGGACAACAGATGCACCTTTTAGGGAAACAAAATCAGCTATTGAATGTGCCAGAAATAAAGGAGCTGTGGCGGTAGAAATGGAGGCAGCAGCATTATATTCATTTGCCAAAGCAAAAAATAAAAATGTAGTATGTTTTGCACATTTGACAAACACTATGGGTCAAGAAGAAGGTGATTTTGAAAAAGGTGAAGCAAATGGGAGTATTGAAGCATTAAAACTCATTTATCTAACTGCCAAAAATTTGCTGCCATCTCTAAGATAAACTATAAATCAATGGAAATTAATAAACATCGGGACACAATGTATAAAGCATCCGCTTTTGACGATAATGCTGATGAATATGATAGATGGTATGACGACAATAAGGAAATCTATGACTCTGAACTGCTGGCATTAAAGCAGGTTGTTCCAATCGATAAGATAGGTTTAGAAATTGGGGTAGGGACAGGTCGTTTCGCTGTTCCTTTGGGAGTAAAAATTGGTGTCGAGCCCTCCTCTGAGGTAATGTCATCGATTGCCCGACAAAGAGGTGTTAAAGTTAAAAAAGGATTTGCAGAAAACCTTCCATTTAAAAATACAAGTTTTGATTTTGTATTGTTTGTTACAACAATTTGCTTTCTTAATGACATTTCCAAAGCATTAAAAGAGGCATATAGAGTATTGGTTAAAAATGGAGAAATTATTATTGGTTTAATTGATAAAAATAGTTATCTGGGGAAAAAATATGAGAAAATGAAAAAGAAAAATAAATTTTATAAAGATGCTCATTTTTATTCAGTTGATGAAATAGTCAATTTATTAAAACTTTCTAATTTTCATAATTTCAGTTTTTATCAAACCCTTGTAAATCCGAATAAAAAAGAGGTTGAAAAACCACAAATTGGCTATGGTAAAGGCAGTTTTGTTGTTGTTAAAGCAATAAAAAAGCTTCAAGGTTCTCATCCGGAAAAGTTATCGCGAGATGAAATTAAGCGAAATCTTACTGTGATTGTCATAGATAAAGATACCACTTGGGCTCTCCATGTTGTTAAAGACTATGGTTTGGTCGGAGAAAAAGATGAAGTTAGCCCTGATGAAGCTTTGGTGAAATGCCGCGAGGGACTTAGGAAGATAAAAAAGGCAGAAAGGGCTCATTGTAATCAATGCAGCTCTTGTAATCATTGTAAACCCTCGTTTGGGCAATAGTTCTTTGTCCTGATGGGTAAAAGCACTTAAATCTTAATCAGGATAGCAATTTGTTTATCATCTCGTGATCTGTCATTACCAACTCTGATTTAGGGAGAAAATATGAAACGGATAGCCAACTATAGCGATGATGAAATCCCGGTTAACAAAAGGACTATCATCCCTAAAATAAGATTGGTTTTGACGAGATCTAACGAAAATTTTTGCAGCTTTGCCACTTGAAAAGACAATAAAGGAACTGCTTGCAATTCATTAATCTGGCAAGATAGCTTTCCTATCCTTGGGTTCAATATCAATCCCCTGTAAAAGTGGATAACGATCATCAAGGCTACAAGAAAGTGCTTTAGAAGCATAATGATGTTCCGGGGATTGTTAAAATCCAGAAAACCTGTAAAGTTTTTCTCATAGTAAACAATGACAATGCCCGTAGCAACCAATACAAGGATACTGATGTTAGCCATGGGGGTGAATCGTCTGGTTATCTCTTTCATCAGCCTACTTACCA
>JAMCVO010000092.1 GCA_023475715.1 Actinomycetota bacterium | reverse complement strand
AATGGAGTTGGCATTATTTAAAGAAAATCACTGAACTAGAGTCAACCAAAAGAACCATGCTCAAGGCCGGTAAGGTTATTGGTTCGGAAATTACAGATCCTTTGGAATCTGCGATGGAGCTAAAAGATAAAATCCAGCGGGGACAAGAAAAGTTATTTCAGGTCTCAATTTATATGACCGTTACAGCTGATTCTCTGACTGAGCTTAATAAAAAAACCACACTTTTAGAAACCGTAAGAGTCTAAATTTCTTTTTATATAAAAACTGCACTTTTTCAACAGCTGGAAGGGTTGCAATCTGTGCTCCCCAGAGCCCAAAACCTGCTGGCACAAAAAAGAAATTTAGACTCCTCCTCTGCTGCCCTAACATTTCCGTTTGTTTCCTCTGAACTGGTACAGGAATCAGGGATTTTATATGGTATTAACAAATCCAATAATTCTTTAGTTATCGTAGACAGATTTTCTTTAAATAATGCCAACTCCATTGTTTTTGCCCAATCCGGTTCAGGTAAAAGCTATACAGCCAAAGTAGAAATTTTAAGACAGTTGATGCAGGGAACTAAGGTTATTGTTGTTGATCCGGAAAGAGAATATAAACAGCTGGCAGCTTCAGTTAACGGAACATATATTAAACTCTCTGCCAAATCCAAGGAAAAAATAAACCCTTTTGATTTTTCCTTAAGCTCTGCCAATGGAGATGAACTGGCAGAACATATTCAGGACTTAACGGAGATTGTTTCCTTAATGGTCGGAAGCTTATCTGCTGAAGAAAAAGCAGCGGTTGATAAAGCCATCCTGCAAACCTACAAAGAACACGGCTGGTCACTTAATTCAAGCTATACACCCAAGAAAAAGAGAAAAGACCCTCGGGGCAGAAAACCAAAAGAAAAAACCTATCCAATTCTTAAGGACTTTTATAAAGTATTAAAAGGCATGGGGCAGAAAAAACTTTGTGCCAGATTAGAAAAGTTTATCAAAGGCTCACTTTCATCTGTTTTTGATTCCCAGACTAATATAAAACTGGATAACAGGTTAGTTATTTTTGATATCAAAGATCTAAACGAATCGATCAGGCAGATAATGATGTTGGTTGTGGCTAACTTTGTCCATTCGCAGGTCAAATCAAGCCCTCAAAGGCGTATTCTGGTCATAGATGAGGGCTGGATGCTGCTGCAGCATGAAGAATCAGCCAGATTTATTGCCGGACTGACTAGACGTGCCAGAAAATATTATCTTGGAGTAACTATTATTTCCCAACAGGCCAATGATTTTCTCTCTCAGGATTACGGCCGGGCTATTGCTTCCCAATCAGCCCTAAGGATTTTAATGAAACAAGATACAACCACCATTAAAAAAGTAGCTGCAGAGTTTAACTTGAGTGAATATGAACAAAACTTTTTGTTAACCTGTGATCGAGGTGAAGCCTTAATTATTGCTGATCAAAACCATGTGGCTCTAAAAGTGGTAGCTTCAGAAAAAGAGCATCCGCTTTTAACTACTGATCCGAAAGAAATATATCTCTAATGAATGAAACCTTTTCTTTTATTAAATCTTTGGTCATTTAAGAGAGAAATAAAGTACATTGTTGTTGCCTTCTTAATTATCCTGGCTCTCCCAATAATTGCTGTTTTTATTCTGGTTAATGCCGGAATTGATGTAGTCTCTGACCACTTGGCAACTTCTAATCCCACAACTAACACTGTTACTATTCATGATCCTACCGGAGACGTATCTAAAGATCAGGAAGTTGTTAATCCAATGGAATGGCCGGTACATGGAGTAATTACCTTAGAATTTGGAGAAAACGATTTTCCTTATCAAATTTTACATACCGGCATTGATATTGCCAATCCTTATGGTCAAATCGGTGATCCGGTTACGCCTTTTATGGAAGGAAAAGTTACTTATGCAGGGGAAATATTTTGGGGTTATGGGAAACATATTATTATTGACAGTGGAAATAATGTAACTTCACTTTATGGCCATTTGGATAAAATTTATGTCTATAAAGGCGAAACAGTGCATTTAGGGCAAATTATAGGTAAGGAGGGTACAACTGGCTGGTCAACCGGTCCCCATCTTCATTTTGAGGTCAGAGTATATGGAATTCCAGTCAACCCAAGAACATTTTTAGGAAATGCAAATCCATAATTTCGAATCGTTGTTATAATCTTACAGATGATAAGTAATGCCTTTGAGTGGAAAAAAGATATCAAGAAGGATCTTGATCAATTTAAAACTTATATAAGTGAGAAAAAAGCTGGTTCAAAAGAACATAATGTTCAGGATGATTTATATTTTATTACTCTAGAGAAATTTTTCTTCAATACTGCTTTGGCAATCCGCAAACTTCGAGAAGCTAATTGTTTATCAAAATTCTTTTCGGGCCTAAAAATTCCTGTTATTCAGTATCCTGAAAAAGAATGGTCATCAAAACTAGATAAGAGTTCCGCCCATTCGATATATTGGGAATACCAATATGATAAAAACAAGGGACAGAAAATTAGTATCGATATTGATGAATTAGTAAATCTATTAATTCATAGCTTCATATTTCAGGAAAAACATAATATAGAATTTCCTCGCCAACTTAATGCTTATTTAATTGATGGTATATACGTCAACTCGGAAAATAAAAGTAAGTATCTATATTTCATAAAAATCACAACTTATTTTGAGCTGCTTTACATTGTTATTGAAAATAATTTAGACGCCAATGCGAGCGTTGCTGAAACATATAGCAAAAGGTTGGAGAAAAGCTATACAAAAGAACATCTCATAATTGATCAGGAATCTAAAGATCGGATAAAGGATAAAGTTTTAAAAATGGAACAAAAAATGGGTCTTGAGAGGCCTAAATCTTATTGGCTAAAAATTCCATTAACTATAGAAATTGAATGTACTTGCGAAAAGCATATCAGTGAGATTAGAAAATTTAATCTGTATACCTGTGTAATGCTGCTAAAAAACCAAGAAACTGAGGTTAAAACTGCGATTTTAGATAATAACCCTATGTTTCATGAATATATATCAGAGATTGTAAAGGAAGACATTTGCCTGGGGTTTATTTTTCAAATTAGCCATAATAAAAACACCTGTCCAGCTCTTATTAATGAAGTGTCAGTCGGAAAGAAAATAGATTATCTTGGAAGTAAAAACTATTGTCGCAGTGTATTCTTTTACGAGAGACTAAAATCTAAGCTTCGTGCCCTGAAATAAGAGTTGTACGGTGATTTATCTCTAATATATAATCGCTTTTAAATATGACCTTAACCGAGAAAGATAAACAAAAAATAGAGGAGGAAGAACAATATCGGGCTCAAGTTAAGAGCAAATATACTCCTGCTTTGGAATCAAGAACTAATAGAAATAGAATAGCAGCTGCATTACTTGCAATATTCCTTGGTACTTTTGGAATTCACAAATTTTATTTAGGCAAGCCATTACAAGGATTTTTTTATCTGTTATTTTGCTGGACATTTATTCCCGGGCTTATTGGTTTTATTGAAGGCATTATTTATCTTCTAATGTCAGACAAATCCTTTGAAGCTAAATATTCTTGATTTCATTATTCTGAAAATTTATTTATGGTTATTTGAATGCCAATTCCCAACATTTTGTTAATGCTTTAAACATAATTGGCATTTGAGATTCAAACTGATCTTTTGAAATTTTCTGTGAAACTTCATCTCTTGCGAGAAGTAATTTACCATTAGTAATTTGATCCAGATTTTTAATTTCCTCTTCTGTTTTAGTCCAAGGCGATGGATAATATTTTTCTAGCGCATCTACTGATAATTCAAAGTACTGGTTGTTCTGTTCAAGACTTAGATTAGCTTTAAGGAATTCTTTTTTATCATTATCTCTTTTCTGATTAAATGGCTTATCACATAAGATAACTAATTTATCTTTATATATTGGGTTATTAATCCCTAGAGGTACATAAATTGAGTTAATTGCTGACATTGATCTTTCTTGTTTATCTAAATTTCCTCCTGCAAATATGATCTGGACTGGAGGTTTATCGGGATAGAATCTTTTTATTATTCCAGACAAAAAGGCCTCGTCGCTTCTTCCCTCGACAATTAAAAAGTTTCTGGGCAGTAATAAGTCAACTGGACTTCCTCCCAATAATTCATACACAACTGATTGCTTTTCTGGACCAGCAATAGGTTTTGCTGTTGTTTCTCTGTGAAGTTTTTCAACTCTAAATATAATTTGTTCATCAAAATCGTCGGCCACAAAAACAGAAGAATGAGTATTTATAAAGACCTGGTCGCCTTTCTGAGATAATTCATACAGAGCATTTTTTAAGTGCCTCTGTGCAGTCGGATGTAAGTGCAACTCTGCTTCATCTATTAAAAAGAGAAAGGATTTGCCCAGATCTTCATTTTCTCGTCTATAATCAGCATATGTTTGAATAATTGCTAACATTAAAGCTCTTTGCATACCGTCACCCTTTTCATCTGCATTTGTCGCAATACCATCATCAATTTTTGTATTAAAATTTTTAAGTAAATCTTCAAAAGACGGCTCTTTAACACTAAATTCAACCTTCACGCATTCTGGAAACTGTTTTTCTAGATAAATTTTAACTTTTCCGCTTAAATTGTCTAATTCTGCTTTAACTTGGGACTTTTCCGATCCAAATAGTTCATCAAACTTCTCCTTGAACTGTCGATACTCATTATTTTCTTCGAGAAGTGTTTCCAAGACGCCAGATAACATTGTTCCTATTGGGGTTGTTTTCCCATATTTGGCTAAATCTTCATAAAATTTTTTGGTATCAACATATTCAAATTTAGGCAAAAAGTCATTTAAAGCATTATCAAATCCCGTAGGTAGCTTTTCTATTATTTTACCTTCTAATATAAAAATTCTATTCTTGGGATCCAAACAACTTCTCCTAATCGTAACCTGGTCTAATTCTCCAAGTAAATTAGATAATTTAGTTTTATTCCCTTCATTATGCATTCCATCAAGTCCGCTTTTTACTCCAATAAATTCAACCTCAACATATACTTCTTCTTTCCCAGCTTTACAATGTCTAACATCGTCAATTTCTTCACCTCTTCTGGGTCCATTGAAAAACCATTCGAGAGATTCAAATATATTTGTTTTGCCGTGATTGTTTTGTCCAACAAAGATATTAAATTCAGAAGGATTAATTACTTCAAATTTTACCGAGCGATAATTACATATAGTTATTTTAGAAATTTTCATCCTTTATCGATATTAACAAAAATTTAGGCTATAAGATAGCCTGAGAAGATACAAGGTTAAGGCAGGTTTTTATATACTTCTTCCCAATTATTGGCAATTTCAAGTTGGGCTTGCTGCAGGGTTATTTTTCCTGAACATACCTGGCTGTGCAAATAATTTTCCACCTTATCCTTTTCTTTAGCATTTAAGGCAATGTTGTAAGGTTCAGGCCATAAGTTGGCCTCAGAGGTAGGACTACCGCCTACTTCTAAAGGAATCAAATGGTCTTCCTCGTAATCTTTAGGGCTGGTGTCAGAATATCCGTATTGCTGAATCTGTTTTACCTTTAAGTTATCAGTATAGGAAACAGGTGGTCTGACTGTTTTGGTATATCCGGAAACGCAAATGGTTTGACTGATATTACTTTGAGTAACTTTGGGATCAATATCACCGGGAGTGCATTGTTTATCCGGCAAGCCGTTGACTGATATACAGCCTGAAGTCTTAGTTTTTTTACCTAAAGTTAAATTAGGTGTGGCGCTTGGGGAAGAAGTTTGAGGAGAAATAGATACCGCAGGAGTAGGTACAGGTTGAATGGAAGAATTATTCTGTTTAAATTTTGAGAAAAATAAAATGCCTAAAGAAAGCAGGATCAATAAACCAACAATTAACCAGATGCTTCTGTTGGGAGCACTTCTCATTTCAATTGAGGGATACCTGTAACCTGGCTTTTGATTATCCATAAAACACGGGCAGGCTGAATTTATTTTAGCAAAAATTCTGATTATAAAATAGAAAGAAAACTATCGGGAAACGTTGTATAATCTAAGAGGAACAAAATTATGGGATCTCAAAAGCAAGTTGGACAAAATATCAAAAAAGCCAGAGAAAAGGTTGGTTTAACTCAGGAACAGGTAGCTGAAAAAGTAGGCATACATGTTAGTTATTACTCAAGAATTGAAAGAGGAGTTGTAAATCCTTCTTTGGATAAATTGGAAAGTATTGTTAAAGTCCTAAAGATAAAATCCTCAGATATTTTTCCATTCTAACGCTTTACGGGCAAATTCTTGCATGATATCCGTTAGCATAACCGCCTGTTCATAAGTAGCATCTGGATTTTTCTTTTTTAAACTTTTGAGCGCAGATTCTATTAGAGCCTCACGATTTGCTTCGTTGGCTACAAACTCAAATCTTGCTTTTGGAATCTTTTTAAAAACCTCCTCAAAAATTCCCTTCTCACTGATTTCTTTTATCTGCTCCCAAGGCAGATCATCAAAATTTCCCATCCTCCAAGTATAACAAAATTTTTATAGGAATTTAACGAGATTCAGGAAATTAAACATTTGTGTGGTTAGTTTTTCATTTTCGATCCTTCTCATGATTTCCCTGCTGTATGTTTGGGATAAAATATTTAGACTCCCTTCCCAAAGTATTTTTCTGTCTAATATTGCCAGCTTGCGGTGATGATTACCAACGCATAATAAAACCTGTACTCCTAAGACTTCACAACGGCTTATTTCGGCTTCTGATTGTATTTCCATGCCTTCATAGTGTTCTTTTGGATCTCTGGTCATAATATAGATTTTTACTCCTCTTTTAAGTAATTTTTTAAAAACACGATCAAACGTTCTCATTCGTTGGCTGGTAATATATGGAGATTCAATAATGACTTCATTTTGGCATTTCTCCAAGTCTTTTAAGAACGTTTGATAAAATGTTTTCTCATCATGGAGCTGGGAGGTTGATAACAAGCTCATTTTTCTTCCTCCTTAGCTTGATACACTTCCATTAAACTGTTAAAATGGGACAGTATTTCCAGCAGGAGCGGTTCAAAATAAGAACTGTCTTCCGCACCCTTCACTCAGGATAAGCTGTTAAGATATAAAAGTTTACATTGAGGAGTGAAGTGATGGAATGGGCACTTAGCTCAGCTGGTAGAGCGCTACATTTACACTGTAGATGTCGGGGGTTCAAGTCCCTTAGTGCCCACACTTTTTAATATGATTAATCTTTCCCCTGACCAGCAAAATGTTTTAGATAAAATCCTGTTTTGGTATAAAAATGAAAAAAGTAAAAAACAATATATTTCTTTGGGAGGATATGCTGGAACAGGTAAAACTACTTTAATTGCTATTTTAAGGGAAGAACTTGCCAAATTAGGTAAAAATTTAAAAGTAGCTTTTGTTTCTTATACAGGAAAAGCTGCCAGGGTTTTAAAAACCAAACTAAAAGAGCAAAAAGTAATTTTGCCCAAGGATTCAGTAAGCACCATCCATGCTTTAATTTACTCCCCTATTGTTAATGAAAAAGAAATAATTATTGGTTGGCAGACCAAAGAGGAAATTGATTGTAATTTAATTATTGTTGATGAGGCTTCTATGGTTGATCAAATGATTTGGACTCACCTTTTATCATACAAAGTGCCAATTATTGTGGTTGGAGATCATGGCCAGCTTCCCCCAATTAAAGGCAGTTTTAATTTAATGCAGGAACCACAGCTTAGGCTTGAACAAATTCACCGCCAGGCCAGGCAAAATCCTATTATTGGTTTATCAATCCAAGCCAGGGAATTTGGATTGATCCGTTGTGGCAAATATTCCAAAGGGGTGAGGAAATTTTCCCCAGATGATTTTGATACTCAAGAAACAATGGGAGAAATGCTGCTTAATTTTAATAATGAGACTTTAATCCTTTGTGGTTACAATTCCACCAGAAGAAAGTTAAACAATCACATACGCGCTGCTTTAGGCTTTGAATCACCTACTCCTACCTCAGGAGACAGGGTTATTTGTTTAAGGAATAATCACAAAGAAAGGATTTATAACGGGATGTTAGGGACAATTATCAAGTTAAATAAGAAAAACCCCCAGTGGTATGAGGCAGAGGTTAGGATGGATGGTGAGGATGGGAATTATCATGGTTTAATTTCTGTGGAACAATTTAACTGTGAAACCCCAATGAATTTTACAGAAAAAAGATCACAAATTATGGCAGGAGATTTATTTGATTTTGGGTATGCCCTAACAGTACATAAAGCCCAAGGTTCACAAGCAAAAAGGGTTATCCTTTTTGAGGAAAGGTTTAAGCAGATGACAGATGAGGATTGGAAAAGGTGGCTTTATACAGCTGTCACCCGGGCTGAAGAAGAGCTGTATATTTTTTCAAGATAAAGATTTAAAAAGCTTGGGGTTCTGGGGGGAGGAATTCTTCAGCAGTAGAACAGTTTAACCAGATAAAAGATTAGAAATTTGTTATAATTTTTAGATCATGTGCGGAATATTTGGTTATAGCGGTCCTAAAAATGCCTCTGAAGTGATTTTAGAAGGATTAAAAAGGCTGGAATATAGGGGTTATGATTCCTGGGGAATTGCATTAAAAGTTCAAAGTTCAAAGTTCAAAGTTCAAAATTTAATTGTAGAAAGACATATAGGTGCAATTGGTGATGTAAATTTTAATTCTGAACTGTCCACAGTTGATTCCTACACAGGTATTGGCCACACCCGCTGGGCCACCCATGGTGGTATTTCAGAAAACAATGCCCACCCTCACTTTGCTTCTGATAAAAGCTTTTGTTTAGCTCAAAATGGAATTGTAGAAAATTATCAAAAATTAAAGGGTGATTTAATTAAAAAAGGTTATAAGTTTGAATCAGAAACAGATACAGAAGTAATTGTCAGGCTGATAGAAGATAAATTAAAGTTGTCAGACAATATGGTAGAAGCTGTAAGGCAGGCTTTTTTAGAGCTGGAAGGTAGGAATACCATTATTGTGCTGATGAATAATGGTGAAATTTTAGCTTTAAGGAATGGTTCTCCTTTAGTGGTGGGTATGAATGAGGAAGAAGTTTTTTTCTCCTCAGATACTTTATCTTTTGCCCCGCACGTTAAAAAAATTATTGTGGTGGAAAATGGCCAGATGGTTTTTTGGGATAATAAACTTTCCCTTTCAGAGATTAAAACAAATAAATCCCTCCCTTATCACTTGGAAGAAATAAATTTTAGAAGCAGCAAGGTTGATAAGGAAGGTTATGACCACTTTATGCTAAAAGAAATTCACGAAAGCCCTTATGTGATAAACCAAATAATAAACCAGGACCCTAAAATATATGAAGATTTTATAAAAGCTTTAAAAAAAGCCAGGAATGTCTATACCATTGGCTCCGGGACTGCTGGTATTGCTGCTTCCCAAATTGCTTTTTACCTTAGGGTTTTTGCCAAAATCCCTGCAGAGAGTGTGATTGGGGCAGATATTTATGAATATTATGATCTGCTTCACAAAGATGATTTGATAATTGCCCCCTCACAAAGTGGGGAAACTGCTGATGTGTTGGAAGTTTTGGAAATTGCTAAAGATAAAGGTTTAAAAATTGCCTCTTATGTAAATATGCCAGGTTCCACCATGAGCAGGATTTCTGATTTTAAATTTGCTTCCCTTGCTGGACCAGAAATTTGTGTGATGTCTACCAAAGTTTTTACTTCCCAAATTGTCTGGGGTTATTTAATTGCCAAAATTGCTCAAGGAAAAGCTTCAGAAGGGATAAATAATCTAAAAGTTTTATCACAAACTGTAGATGATTATTTAAATACAGGCAGTAATCATGAACAAATTAAAAAAATAGCAAAGACTTTAGCTAAATCCAAAGATATCTTTTTGCTGGGTAAATATCAAAATTTTAATATTGTTAAAGAAGGTATGGTAAAAATCATTGAAGGGTCTTATTTACATGCTCACGCTATTCCTGCAGGAGATTTAAAACATTATGCTATAACTTTAATGGAAAAAGGGGTGCCTGTGGTGGTAGTGGTTTCAGAGGATGTGGCATATGATGACGTGATTAATGCTGTAAGCCAGGTTAAAGCCAGAGGGGCAACAGTAATTGGTATTTCTTCAAAACCCCTGTCTAATTTTGATCATTATATTCCAGTTCCAAATACAGGGGAAACTTCTGCTATTATGAATATAATCCCTTTGCAGCTTCTGGCTTATTACATGGCAGTAGAGCTAAAACATAATGTAGATAAACCCTTCAATGATTTTTACCATACCTTCTTTAACAATATTAAAATTTTGATATTTACCCAGCAAAAAGATATCTTTGGATTT
>JAMCVO010000466.1 GCA_023475715.1 Actinomycetota bacterium | reverse complement strand
TTTTATTACAATGGGAATAATAAATGGACTGACGGCGCCAATAACTGACCCGCTCTTTGAAGGGTTAATCCCTGCCATGAAAGCTGCAGATTTTCTTGCAGGAAGGGATCCGTATGGCATGAACTATATTTCCGATTATAGAAAGAAATAGAGTATTATTCTTTGACATTTTGACAATATCACTTATTATTAAATATCAGAAAATTTTATAATTTAATAAAATTTTGGATCAAATAGTTTATTTGATTAATTATTTTTTTAATTTTAGCAGGTTTCTATTAAAAAAAAGAAAAGAAGGAGAGTTACAAAATGGCAAAGAATAATACTCTATTTCTTTCTATAATCGGAAATATAGTTCATGCCATACGGATCCCTTCCTGCAAGAAAATCTGCAGCTTTCATGGCAGGGATTAACCCTTCAATCAGCGGATCCGTTATTGGCGCTGTCAGTCCATTTATTATTCCCATTGTAATAAAATGAATATTTAATAGTTCCCGGTTTGGCATTCCAAAGCTTATATTTGATGCGCCAAGTGTTGTTGAAACTCCGTACTCAGCAACTACTCTCCTCGTGGTTTCAAGAGTAATTTTTGCAGAGTTTGAATCTGTTGAAGCGGTCATAACAAGGCAGTCAAAAACAAGATCCTCTCTTTTGATTCCCATCGATTCCGCCCTTTTTAAAATTTTTCCTGCAACATTTAATCTTGTTTCAACGTCATTTTTTATACCTGTTTCATCCATGGTAAGACAAACCACTGCACAGCCGCTTTCTTTAACCAGAGGCAATATTTCTTCCATTGATTCTTCTTTGCCATTGACAGAATTAATAAGCGCTTTATACGGATAAACTTCCAGCGCAGCTTTTATTGCTTTTGGATTTGCAGAATCAATACAAATCGGCCTGTCGCAAACTGACATGACTTTTTTTATAGCCACAGGCAGTATCTCAATTTCGTTAACGGATACAGCCCCAACATTTACATCTATTATATGAGCTCCGGCTTCAGATTGTTTTCTTGCATCTGACTGGACAATATCAAACTTGCCAAGCCTTAATTCTTCGGCAAGGCTTTTTCTGCCGGTAGGGTTTATCCTTTCAGCAATTATAACTGTGGGCAAGCCCTGGCCAAATTTGACTTCGGTATTTTTTCCTGTAACTACTGTTTGCATTTTTGTCAATCCTTTCTAACTATTTCTCTTTGAAAAAATAATTTGTTTAAAATTATTGGAATTATCGTTTAGCTGTAATAATTTTTATATATTCTGATGAATGCATTTAAAAACTTATCATTAATTTCCGGTATTGAAATGGTCACCCTCATATAGCCAGGAATTCCTAAATTTTCGCCCGGCCTTATTATAAAACCATTTTTCAAGAGCTCTTCTGTTATTTCTGTGTTTTTCTCCCCCAATCTGATAAGAATAAAATTGGAATAAGATTTGATAAAATTTATGCCTTCTGTTTTAAAAACGGAATAGAATTTTTCTTTCTCTTTTAATATTTTATCCCTGATATCATTTACATATCCTTTATTTTCAAGAGCAATTAGTGCTGTTTTTTGAGCTATGGAACTGACATTAAATGGAAGCCTTATCTTATTTAAGCCGGAAATTATTTCGCTGTCTGCTATCCCATAACCTATCCTCAGGCCTGCCAATCCATAAGCCTTTGAAAAAGTTCTTAAAGTTATCAGGTTTGAATATTTTTTGGTATATGCAACTGTATCAATTTTGTCACCTTCAGACAGATATTCGTGATAAGCCTCATCCATGACTATAAGAATATTACTGCTTATTTTGCCCATCACATTTTCAAATTCTTCTTTGGTAATGTTAGTGCCTGTAGGATTGTGAGGACTTGTAAGAAAAAATATGCGGGTATTTGCATTAACCGAGTCTGCCATTTTGGTGATATCCTGCCTGAAGTCTTTGAGAGGAATTTTTATCACTATTCCGCCGCATTTGAGTGCAGCTTTTTCATAAATCAGAAATGTAGGATCAGCAATGACAACATTTTCATCCTCGTTTACAAAACAGTCACATATCATTTCAATTATCTGATCAGTCCCATTGCCCAGAATTACATTTTCAGGCAAAACGTCAAAAACAGATGCAATTTTGCCCCTTATTTCTCTGCAGTCGCTATCCGGATAATAATTTACACCTTTTGCAGCATTATTTTTTATAAATTCCTTTACCTGGCAGCAGGGGCCGAAAATATTTTCATTTGAAGCCAGTTTGTAAACATTTTCCAAATTATATTTTTTCTTTATTTCTTCTATTGTTCTGCCAGCAACATATTCAGGAAGCTGATCTAGCCAAGGTTTAAATCTTACTGTCATTTTTACTTTCTTAATTTTTCTTATTATTGCTTCTAAATCTTACCTTAATGGAATTATTATGTGCCAATAAATTCTCAAAATCTGACAAAGTTTCAACATGCTTTCTCTCTCTTTTCAGCATGTCATAACTATAGTATGCAACGCTGCTCCTCTTGTAAAAATCATAAACACCGAGCGGCGAAGAAAATCTTGCATTGCCGCCGGTAGGGATGACATGATTGGTTCCGCATATATAATCACCTACTGCAACCGGGGTATAATTGCCTAAAAATATTGCTCCTGCATTTTTTATTGATTTTAAAGCAGTATCATAGTCACTTACCATAAGCTCAAGATGTTCAGGAGCGATAATATTACATACTTCAATCAGGAAATTCAAATCCTGATTGACTATAATCCTGCAATTTTTCTCAAGTGATTCATAAATCAAATCTCTGTTGAACCTGCTGCCATATAGTCTTTGCATCGCGGATGTTTGCTTATAAATTTCTGTGATGGTATTTTCCGCTATCTTTTTGTTTGTTGCAAGTAAAATACTTTTAGCATCCGAATCATGTTCGGATTGTGAAAGCAAATCTGCGGCAATGAATGACGGGTCAGACTGGCCATCAGCAATAATTGTAATTTCGCTTGGGCCCGCGAGGCTGTCTATCCCTACATCACCAAATACTATCTTTTTGGCTGCGGTTACATAAATATTGCCTGGTCCAACAATCTTATCGACTTTTTCAATACTTTCAGTACCGTAAGCAAGGGCTGCGACTGCCTGCGCGCCGCCAATCCGGTATATTTTATTTATTCCAAGTTTTGCAAACAAATAAAGCAGGATATCGTTAATCCTGCCATTTTTCTGAGGAGGTGTGCACGCAACTATTTTCTTTACACCGGCAAGAATAGCTGGAACTGCCAGCATTAAAGCAGAAGAAGGATAAAGGTATCTCCCCCCAGGAATATAGAGACCAATACTTTCAACAGGAGTGATAATCTGTCCAAGTCTTGCACCCTTTTGAGGATTAATGAACCACTGGTTTGATTCTTTTTCAAGCTGAGATTTATGATATTTTAGCAAATTAGAATAACTTTTGTTAAGGGCTTCCACAAGCTCCGGGAATTCTACAGGGACATTTTTAGAGGCTTCAGACAATTCTGAAGTATTCACTGCAAGCTCTCTGACATTGCTTACTTCAGTGCCGTCAAATTGCTTGCAGTATTTAATAAGTGCGCTGTCACCATTTTTTTTTACATTCTCAACAATTTCGCCGGCACTTTTAAACACGGCAAGCTCAATCTCCTGGTCCCTTCCGGCCCACGATTGAACTTCTCTTATATTCTGAAGATATTCTATTTTCAGGAAATCACATTCCATTCAAGCAAAGATTTTAAAAATTAAAAGACATTCATAATTATAAGCATTCTTGTTAATATATTAAAAAATACTAATAAATACAAGAATTATTAACAGGGGAAAAATTGGAAAAGATTAATAAAAATCCAAACATGCAAAGCAGCCAAAAAGTCTTGCAAACAATCGGTGGAGAATGCTTGCAGGCTAAACCCAAATTTCTGCTTCATGTTTGCTGCGCGAATTGCCTTCTCTACCCTTTTACTGCTCTTTCAAAAGATTTTCAGGTTTATTTTTATTTTTATAATCCTAATATCCATCCTGCCTCTGAATACATTAAAAGATTAAAATATGTAAAGCTTGTATCAGAAACTTATAAAGCTCCGCTGATTGCAGACAGATATGAAAAGAAAATGTGGCTTGACCGGACCCGGACATTAAAATCAGAACCTGAAGGTGGATTGAGGTGTGAGATGTGTTTTAAAATAAGACTGGAAAAGACCGCAAAGACCGCAAAGAAATTGGGTTTTGACTTGTTCGGGACAACGCTTACAATAAGTCCTCATAAAAACCAGGTAACTATAAATAGCGCAGGTATGAATATATCGAAAGCAGAAAATATAGTATTCTATATTGCTGACTTTAAAAAGAAGGATGGGTTCAAAAAAACCATGCAGCTTAGCAAGGAACATAAAATCTACCGGCAATCATATTGCGGATGCTTATACAGCATGCCCGATTCAAGGGATTGATTTGCCGGCAAATCAAATAAACATCATCCCATAAACATCCCGCCATTGACATCTATAGTCACGCCAGTTATATACCTGGACTTATTACTGGCAAGAAAGGTTATTACGTCGGCAACGTCTTCCGGTTTGCCTGAGCGCCTCAAGGGCACGGCCTCCGGATCAAAATGAGTAAAATCCCTGGTCATTTCAGTGTCAATAAACCCCGGGGCAACAGCATTGACATTTATACCATATGGACCTGCTGCTTTTGCAAATGACATGGTCAAAGTTATGATTCCACCCTTGGAAGTAGCATAATCGATTCCGGTAGCTATACCCCCAATCCTGCCCGAGATAGAAGAAACATTGATTATCTTTCCGCTTTGCTGCTTCTTCATTATTTCGAATGCTTCACGACAGCAAAGGTAAGTACCTCTTAAATTAATTGACATTAATCTATCCCATTGAGACTCGTCTATTTCTTCTATCTTAAAATTATTGCAGATGCCTGCACAATTTACCAGGATATCCAGCCGCCCAAAATAATCAATACAGGTTTTGAATAATTCTTTTATATTTTTACTTTCCCTAATATCTGTCTCAATAAATTCGCACCTGGTTCCGAATTCGCTTGTTATTTTATTAACAACTATTTCTGCACGTTTCCGGTCAACATCCGTAATTATGATTCCGCTTGCACCTTCCATAGCAAATGCAATTGCTGTTGCAGCACCTATGCCTCCCGATGCGCCTGTAATAATTGTATATTTATCTTTAAGCTCGTTCATTTTCCACCTCATGTTCTAAGCAATGCTATATAAAACTTGATTTGGCAGCAAGATAATTCGAAAAATCCACATCAGGAACTAGGACGATTTTTAATCCTTGCCTGTTCATTGTCAATTCAAAAGCCTCTCTGTATCTTGACATTGGCAAAAAAACGGGAAATTGATTGGAGTAGGCTTAAGCGGAAAAAAAAGTTTAAACCTCGAATTTTTGATAAGTTCAATTTTTTTGTTTTCAGCATATCAAAAGTATATTTCCATGAACTGTAAGTTGAACTCATGGAAGGAATTATATTTAACTCATGCAAAATAGCCTTGTCCCATTCGAGGTTTAAACTTTTTTTTCCGCTTAAGCCTACTCCAATCAATTTCCCGTTTTTTGCCAATATATCTATTGCCTGATTAATCCCGCTTTCACTCCCACTGCATTCTATTACCATATCAGCTCCAAATCCCCCGGTATTTTCCCGAATAAAATAATTCAAATCCTCTTTTTCAGCATTGATCACTTTATCAATGCATAGTTTTCGCGCGACACTCAATCTGTACTTCATATCTTTATTCAGACCTGAAACCACTACAGTCTGTGCTCCCGAGCCTTTGGCTATCTGTGCAGAAATCAGACCGATCGGTCCGGGACCTATCACTACAACGTAATCAGTGGGCATTATGTTGCCTCTTTCGATAATTGCATGTGTAACAGTCGATGCAGTTTCTATAAGAGCCCCTTCCAGAAAAGAAATATCTTCAGGTAACTTATGCAGCAGCTTATCGGGAAGTTTGATATATTCTGCCATCGCGCCGTCTATTCCCCAGCCAGGCGATCTTTTAGAAGAACACAGGTGGATGAGTCCCAACCTGCAGTACCTGCATACACCGCACACTTTTTGCTGTGGTTCAGAAGTTACCCTGTCACCATTCTTGAATTTGGAAACGTTTTTTCCGGTTTTTTCAATTATACCGGAAAATTCATGGCCGAGTATTACAGGAGGCCAGTAAGGAAACTCGTCATAGAATATATGCAGGTCAGTACTGCATACTCCTGCAGCTTTGACTTTTATTAATACTTCATCATCATTGATCTCCGGAGTCGGGACTTCTTTATAGGTGATATTATCAATACCTTTTTTTTCTTTTACAATTGCCTTCATCTTTATTTACTTATATTTTGGCGGTATAGTATGTATAGATATTTTTTATACTGCAGTCACTATAATAATTAATCAGCTGCTCCGATTATTATCTACTTTATAACCCCTAAAACTTTTTTTATACCCTTTTCAATTCTATCCTCGTCAGGAATTACTGCATTCTCAAGATTATGTTCATATGGTATGGGACAGTCAAGACCTGTTACTCTTAAAACAGGAGCATCAAGATAGTCAAAGCAATACTTTATGATCTCTGATGCAAGATAACAGGTAAATCCTCCTGTATAACATGCCTCTTCAACAAGCACTGCCTTGCCTGTTTTCTTTACCGAATCGGCTATAAGACCAATATCAAGAGGCTTTATTGTTCTTGGATCCACTACTTCTACGCTTATGCCTTCTCCTGCAAGTTTTTCTGCAACCTTAAGAGATTTTTGTACCATAAAAGATGTTGCTACTATTGTAATGTCTTTGCCCTCTCTTTTTATATCAGCCTTTCCCAGTGGTATGAGGTAGGGCTCTTGCGGCACATTGCCTTTTGTCTGATATAGCAGCTTATGTTCAAAAAACATTACAGGGTTATCATCCTTTATTGAGCCTGCAAGAAGGCCTTTTACGTCATAAGGAGTAGACGGCATTACAACTTTAAGCCCTGGAAAATGCAAAAAAAGAGCTTCAATGCTCTGGGAATGCTGGGCAGCCAAGCCTATTCCTCCCCCGCCGGGAGTTCTTATCACGATAGGAACTTTTGCTTTTCCTCCAAACATATATCTTATCTTGCCTGCCTGGTTTGCAATCTGCTCCAGCGGCAGCATGGTAAAATCTGAAAACATTATCTCTGCAACAGGCCTCATGCCAAGAAGCGATGCTCCTATTGCAAGACCAACAATGCCCTGTTCCGATATTGGACTGTCCATTACTCTATCTTGGCCAAATTCTGCAATAAGGCCAATGCTGACTCCGAATGCACCACCGTAGAGCCCTATATCTTCTCCGATCATAAATACTTTGTTGTCTGCCTGCATTTGCTGCCGCAAACACTCCCTTACAGCTTCTGCATAACTTATTTCTCTCATAATCTTTTTGCCTCAAACATTCCTTTTTTTTCCTATTTTATTTTTAATTTTTATGCATAAATATCTTCAGTAACTTTTGACACGTCAAGAAACGGGCTTTCAAGTGCAAATTTTACCGCTACATCTATCTCTTCGTTTACTTTCATTGTGAGATTGTCTATTTCAGATTGCGTCATATAACCTGCTACAGTAAGGTATTTCTTAAATCTCTCAATGGGACAGTAGTCTGTAAGCCATTTTTTGGCTTCACCTTCCTGCCTGTACCTTTGTGCATCACGTAGCGAGTGACCCCTTATCCTGTAAGTGATTGCCTCAAGAAGAACCGGCCCTTTTCCTGCCCTTACGTTACGGGCAATCTTTGATACTGCCTCATAAACAGCCAGTACATCATTTCCATCAATTGTCAGCCCTTCAATGTTATAGCCGGCAGCCCTGTCTGAGAGTCTGTCAAGGTTGGTCGCCTTCTTTATAGACATACCCATTCCATACTGATTATTTTCACACAAATAGATAACAGGCAGTCTCCAGATAGATGCCATGTTGGCTGCTTCGTGCCATATGCCTTCATTTAAGGCTCCGTCACCCAAAAAGCATATTACAATCTGGCCGCTGCCAAGTTTTTTTGCTGCCAGGGCTGCCCCTGTTGCAATACCAGCACTTCCTCCTACTATTCCGTTGTATCAAAGATTGCCTGCAGATATGTCTGCTATATGCATTGAACCACCTTTTCCCTTGCAATAGCCGGTAGAGCGGCCAAATATTTCTGCCATCATAAGCTTAAGGTCTGCACCTTTTGCTATGCAGTGGCCGTGTCCCCTGTGAGTGCTCGTAATTAAGTCATTTCCCTTTAAGGCAGCTATTGCTCCTGCAGCTGTTGCCTCCTGGCCAATGGCAAGGTGTGCTGTGCCATAAATATGGCCAAGCTGAAAATTCTTTTCAACTGCAAGCTCAAAGTTTCTGATCTTTAGCATTGTCTTTAGAAGATCTTCCAGAACGCTTCTGTTTATTTTATCCATACCTTATTTCCTTTTTATTTTTAATTTTGCTTATAAAGAAAAAATAGTTACTGCATTTCTTTAATAATTTGCACAATTTGCTCTGTGCTTTCAGCAATTACTGCTCCAGCTGCACTTAGCTTTTCTTCTTTTTTTTCGGCACTTCCAGTACCGTCAGCTGAAACAATTGCGCCGGCATGGCCCATGGATGTTCCGCGGGGTGAGTTTTTTCCTGCAATTAGTGCCACAACTGGCTTTTTAATGTGACTTCTAATATATTCTGCCGCTATCTCTTCATCACTGCCGCCGATTTCACCTATCATTATAATTATTTTTGTCTGAGGATCAGATTCAAACATGGGCAGGAAGTCTATAAAGGTAGAGCCCGGTATCATGTCACCGCCAATTCCGATTACAGTTGACTGGCCGATACCCTGGCCTGTAAGAAGAAATACTGTCTCATAACAGTTCGTGGCACTCCTTGACATAATACCTACACCACCCTGGGTAAATATACTGTCATGCATAAAACCTGCCTTTGATTTGCCTGGAGATATAACCCCAAAAGAATTAGGTCCTATTACAAGAGAACTTGATTTTTTAGCCAGGTGATACAGGCCAATCATATCATGTACGGGAACATGCTCTGCAATTGTTATTACCAGAGGGATTTGTGCTTCTATTGCCTCGTATGTACCTTCTGCAGTAAATTTTGCGGGAACAAAAAGCACTGAAGCATTTGCTCCTGTTGCCTCGCCAGCTTCTCTTACAGTATCAAATACAGGAACTCCAAAAACATCTTGTCCACCCTTACCCGGAGTTACACCTGCGACTACTTTGGTACCGTAGGCAACCATGCGCTCGCCGTGAAAGGTTCCTTCCCTGCCTGTTATCCCTTGTATGATAAGTTTGGTACTTTCATCAATTAATATGCTCATCTAATCATTTCTTGCAGATTTTAGTTTTTTTACACCATCGCTAATACTATCAGCTGGTATAACGCTGCTTCCCAGACTTTCAAGTATCTCAAGCGCAGCCGCTTTGTTTGTACCCTCGAGCCTGATTACTATAGTCTTATCTTTCAGTCCTGACTGGAGTGCAAGCTTTACTCCTTGTGCCACCTCGTCACAGCGGGTTATGCCGCCAAATATCGATACAAAAAGATACTTTGTTTTTTGGTTGTCAAAGATAATTTTTACGGCCTCAGCTATCCTGTCTGATGTAGCACCCCCGCTAAGATCAAGGGCAGCACCCACTTTAGCGCCTGTCCTGGTGATTAGGTCTATGCAGCTCATAAGCATACCTGAGCCGTTGCTTGCAACTGCGATATCACCGCTGCCGTCAATAGGAATGTATAGAAAATTAAATTTTCTTGCGCTTGTGATAAGCTTATTTTCATCAAGAGTGGCTCTGTACTCTAAGATATCTGCATGCCTGTAAAGGGAGCTGTCGTCAATATCAGTCTTGCAGTCAACAGCAAGCAGCTTGCCACCATCTGTTACTGCAAGGGGATTTATTTCTAAAAGTGTACAGTCATACTGGTTAAATAATCTGTATAAGTTCTTAATTATTAGTAAAAATTGCTCGAAATAGGCATTGTCCAGGTTATATTTTTTAAAAATATACCTTGCCGTGTAATCCTTTACTCCAAGCAAGGGATTTACGGCAATCTTTGCTATCTTATCAGGGCAGGTTTTAGCTGTCTCCTCTATATCAACACCGCCAAGCGGACTAAATATTACCATCGGACCTTTACCTAGCCTGTCAAGTATTACGCTTAGGTACCATTCATCCAAAACGTCTACTTTTTGAGCAATCAGTACTTTTTTAACTACGATGTTTTTTATTACCATGCCAAGCATTTCACTGCATATTTTTCGGGCATCTTTACCAGTGTCTGCAAATTTTATGCCTCCTGCTTTGCCAC
>JAMCVO010000312.1 GCA_023475715.1 Actinomycetota bacterium | reverse complement strand
AAGAGGCTTTACAGTAAGAAAAATATCAACCAAAGAATTTCATGAATTACTTGAGCTCAGGGGTATGCTTGAAGGCCTTGCCGTGAAAAGAATAGCATTAAACCTGAATGAAAATATCAAAAAACGACTCTTTTCTTTTTTGAATGATTTTGAAAAATATTTTAAGGAAAATAATATATCCAAATACTCCGAGACAGATAAAAATTTCCACTTCTTTATTATAGAATCTTGTGGTAATTCCTATCTGCCGCATATTAATAATTCATTCAATATTTTACTATTAATTTATACTAAAGGTTTTAAGGTAAAACTTGATGTCAGTATAGAAACACATAGAAAAATTATAGAAGCGATAATAAACAAGAAAGGTGGTGAGGCAGCACAGTTGATGGAAGATCATTTTGAGACGGCTAAGGATTATTTTTAATTTAATATTCTTCCTGCTTTTTAGTTGACTTCGGGGTTAACTTCATCTATTAAAATTCTTTTATTTTAAAATTTATATCCAGAATAAGCCAGATCCGGGTTTTAAAAAGAAAATTCATTTCATATTTAAAAAAATCCTTGGCTTAAAATATTTAAAAACATAAAAATCAAAGTTATTGAATTCGTACAATATATAAAGTAATCAGAAGTTTTAGATTACGAAATTTAATAAAAATTATTTTATATAACAGGAGGAAAGCCAGTGAAATATGTAGTGAATGTACAGTCAATGCAGCCGGATCTGGACCCAAGGTCTTTAAGAGACAGGGTAAAGAATAGGGATAAGGAAGTGTTGAGAGACACATATTATCTGATCAACCCCAACGACCCCGTATGCCAGTCCAGAAGGCTGACACTTGGACATACCACAATCTATCCGACCGGGACAACAACCGGCCATAAGCATGATGACATGGAAGAGGTGTACTATGTAATAATGGGTAAAGGAACAATGGTGGTTGGAGAGGATGAGTTTGATATTGAACAGGGTGATGCATTATATGTCCCGCCCGGAGTATTCCATACCACAAAGCAGAAGGGAAATATGCCACTGGTAGTCATATGGGTCACCGGTAATATCGATCCTTCAGAAAGATGATGTTTTCTACTTCATTATCATAGAAAACAGCATGCGTTAAATTGATTATTTACTGATATTTTTAAGTTTTAAAATGAATATTTTTATGACCTGATATTTCATGGATAGACCAATTAAGACCAATTAACACGGAGACCAAAGGAGTCAAATAATGATAAAGATACAAATGCTTATTGGCGGACAATGGGTTGATGCCATAAGCAATGATAAGCTGCCAGTTATAAATCCTGCATATGACGAAATTTTTGCTGAAGTTCCAAAAGCCCATAAAGAAGATGTAGAAAAAGCAATTGAATCAGCAGATATTGCTTTTGAAAAATGGTCATCTCTATCCCCTTTTAAAAGAGGCATGTTTCTTAGAAAAGCGAGCAATATAGCCCTCGAAAGAATAGATGAAATTGCTAAATTAATGACGCAGGAACAGGGCAAACCCTATAAAGAGGCTGCAGGTGAAGTTGAAAAGGGTGCAAAAATTTTAAGATATTATGCTGAGGAAGGAGAAAGAGTTTACGGAAGGATAATTGCCAATGAAGAGGAAGATATTGAAAGCAGAGTAATTTATCAGCCAATAGGTATTGCAGGTGCCATATCGCCATGGAACTATCCAATTGAGCTCCTAGCATGGAAAATTGGCGGAGCGCTTGCCTCGGGCTGCACCATTATTGCAAAACTGCCCTCAGAGACTCCACTTTCACCTCTTGCTTTTGTTAAATGTATCCATGATGCCGGAGTGCCTGCCGGAACGTTAAATGCAATTACCGGTTCAGGAGCGGAACTGGGTCCGGTATTGTTTGCAAATAAAAAAGTTAAGAAGATAGCATTTACCGGCTCAACCGAAACAGGCAGGACAGTACTTAAAGGTTGTATTGATACTTTTAAGAAGATATCGCTTGAGCTGGGTGGCAGCCTGCCAATGGTAGTCTGCAAGGATTGCAATCTTGACATTGCAGTTGCGGGTGCGGTCAGGCGTTCATTCAGGAACATGGGCCAGATATGCATTGCAATAAACAGGATATATGTAGATTCTGAAATATATGAAAAATTTATAGAAAAATTCGTAGAACAAACACGAAAATTATCTATAGGAAACGGGCTTACGGAAGAAGTGGATCTCGGTCCTATGTGCACGATGGGAGGAATCAGAACATCGTTAAGACACATCGAAGATGCTGTAGTAAAGGGAGCAAAAATTGCTTATGGCGGCAAAAAACCTGAAGGTGCGAAATATGAAAAGGGTTATTATTTTGAACCGACAATATTAAAGGATACAAACCACGAGATGCTTGTTATGAGTGAAGAAACATTTGGTCCGGTGGTTGGTATCATGCCTTTTAAAACCATTGATGAAGCAATAAAGCTGGCAAATGATTCCGTGTACGGCCTTGCTGCTATAGTTTTTACTGAAAGCTTAAGCCTTGCAAATCATCTTTCTAAAAAAATAAATGCTGGAAATATAGCGATAAATAATGTTGATGCAGGTGTGATTTATGCCCCATATGGCGGATGGAAGGACAGCGGATTCGGATATGAACATGGGCCTGAAGGCTTGTATGAATACCTCATTACTAAGCATATAAGAGTAAGATACCTCTAATATAAATAATATAAAGCTTTATTCTTCAAGTTGAAAGCTGAATAGGAAAAATTTAAGAATAAAATGTCTTATATATAGAAACTATATTAGAAATTCAATATTAAAGGAGAAGCTAAATGTTTAACGAATATGTTATCGGTATAGATATAGGTACATCAGGATGTAAATCCATAATTGTTGATAATAATGGCAAGGTTATGGCTTCATCAACCGCCGAATACCCTTTATATACTCCACAACCCGGATGGGCTGAACAGAACCCTGAAGACTGGTGGAATGCAACAGTTATGACAATAACCGATGTTTTAAAAAAAAGTTTGATACCACCAGCAT
This sequence comes from Actinomycetota bacterium, assembly GCA_023475715.1. Next base: position 7,532 of record JAMCVO010000312.1, on the reverse strand, counting down.
CAATAAAAGGAATCGGCCTTTCAGGCCAGATGCATGGGCTTGTAGCTCTTGATAAAAACAATTCCGTAATAAGGCCTGCATTTCTCTGGAATGACCAGAGGACCTCCAAACAGTGCAAAGAGATAATAGAATTAGCAGGTGGTGAAACTACTCTTTTAAAATATACCAATAACAGCATGCTTCCAGGATATACTGGCGGAAAGATTCTATGGCTCAAGGAGGAAGAACCCGATAATTATGGAAGATCAGTAATTTTTTTAAATCCAAAAGATTATATAAGATTCAAATTAACCGGGGAAAAAGCGACAGAAGTATCAGATGCATCAGGCACAGGACTTTTTGACGTAAAAAATCGGAGATGGAGTGCTGAACTTTTAAAAATTATCGGAATCCCTAGCACACTGCTGCCAAAATGCTATGAATCACCAGAGGTTACAGGATATACGGACCGTGAAGCATCTTCTCTGACCGGACTTCCAAAAGAAATACCGGTGGTGGGAGGCGGAGGTGATTCGGTAGTGCAAACAACCGGAACAGGTCTGATAACTGAAGGTATTTTAGGACTTACAGTCGGGACGGCAGGAATAGTGGCAATGGGGCTGAACAGTTTTAAATTCAACTCAACGGGAAAACTGCAGGTTTTTTGTAATAATGCGCCAGGCAAATGGCATATTATGGGTGTTACGCTTGCCGCAGGGGGATCGTTTCAGTGGTTTAAAAACAATTTATGCAGATACGAGAATGAAAAAGCTAAAAAAGATGATATCGATGTTTACAGTATAATTGACAAAGAAGTTATGGAATATTCGGTATCCGGCAGTAAAAATCTTATTTTCCTTCCTTACCTGATCGGTGAAAGATGCCCTTATACTGATCCCAATGCAAGGGGTGTAATCCTTGGATTAACACTCAGGCATACTCATGAAGATGTTGCAAGAAGTGTTATGGAGGGAGTCACTTTCAGCCTTAAACAGGTGTATGAACTCATTACAAGCATGGATAGCAATCTTGCAGTAAAAGAAATTCGGCTTTCAGGCGGCGGTTCCAACAGTATTCTATGGAGACAGATAATTGCGGACATATACCATTTGCCGGTAAAAACAGTAAGCGGGCATAAGGAAGGTGGTGCTTATGGTGCAGCACTTGTAGCTGGTACTGGCTGTGGCATGTGGGCAACCCTTGAAGAAGCAACTGGCTTATTAAAGGTAGAGACTGAGATATTACCTGATTTCAAGAACAAAAACAAATACGATGAACTTTTTGGCATATATAAACAGGCATATCCTGTTTTGAAAAATTTATTTGACAGCCTTTCAGCGATAAAATCAAACTAACTAATACAACTAAAAATATCCACAGACTTATTTACAGCATCAAGTATATCAAGAATAAATCATCAACCTTGGCAGGGTTACTCCTCATAAAAAGTAACTGCTATGCCGCCTGGGCCAAGGTTATTTCCAACAACTGCACCTATTTCAGCTCTCATGATTTGTTTTGGATTAAATGTCTCTTTTATCCTTTGAGCCATTTCATCTCCTTCTGCCTTTGCATCAGAATCAGAAACAATAACCATTAATTTACCTGTATCCTTTACCGTGCTTTTCATAGAATCTATGAGCTCATTTTTTGCCTGGCTAAATCTTCTGGTGGTTTTAAATTGAGAAACTTCTCCCATGTGCAGTGTAAGTATTGGCCTGATTTCAAGAACTGAAGCAATAAGTCCTTTGGCTCTGCCTATTCTTCCATTCATTATTAAATATTTTAATGTGTTTGGAATAAAAAGAATTGAAATTTTTTGTTTTAAATCGTTTACGTTTTTTAGGATTTCTTCTTTTGATTTACCCTCAAGAGCCAGTTCGGCCGCTTTTATTACAAGGATGCCTAAAGGCATATGCACCAGTTCAGAATCTAAAACTTCTATATCCTTACCAGGTAATTCTTTCCTGGCTATTTCTGCAGAGCTAAAAGTTCCTGACATCTTTTGTGAGATGTGGATTGAAATTATAGTCTCATTTTCTCTTAAGAGTTCATTGTAGACTTTTATAAAGTCCTGAGGCGTCGGTTGAGATGTTGTTGGCTGCTTTTTTACTTCTTTTAATCTTTCATAGAATTGTTTGCTTGTTATATCTAATCCGTCTTCCAAATAGCTTCTGTCTTCAAAATTTACATATAAAGGAACAACTTTGATTTTGAATTTTTCGATTAAATCTTTGGGTATATCTGCAGTACTGTCGGTTACAATTGCAATTTTGTTCATCTTTCACTCCTTCCATGGTAAAATTTATTTTTGTTTATATAATCTATTTTAACCCTTTATAGCAAAAAACATCAATTATTGAAAATATATTTACTCTTCCAGATTCTCTATTTCTTCGCGTATTTTCTTTTCCCTGAATTTTTTAACAAGGTAATTGATTATTATAAGTACTGCAATTATTGTTATTCCGTCAAGTATGTATACAACCTTAACCCCTAAAACAAAACTGCTGTCAATTCTATAATATTCTATAATGCTCCTGTAAATAGCATATACCCCTAGGTAAGTTGCAAAGACTAAACCATTCGGGAACTTGCCAGGCCTTTTGTTATATAGCCTTAGGATCAAAAGAAGTAAAACAAACAATATCAAGTTTGCAATAGATTCATATAAAAAAGTGGGGTGAAAAAACTCTGCATTTGAATAGCTTGGAGGCCTGTTTATAGGGTCTATATAAATCCCCCATGGTAAGCTTGTTGGCATGCCAAAAGCCTCCTGGTTAAAATAATTACCCCATCTCCCTATGGCTTGCCCTAAGAGCAAGGCAGGAGACATAATGTCTGCCCATTTCCAAAAATCCAATTTTCTTATCTTGCAAAAAACAACCAGAGCAAGAATACCACCAAGCATTACTCCCTGAATTGCCAATCCGCCTCTTCTGAAAGCAAAAATATAAGATAAATGACCACTATAATAAGACCAGTTTACCACAACATGAAGAAGCCTTGCTCCAATAATTCCAAAAATTACCGCAAAAGGTGCGAAATTAATAGCCTCATCCTGCTTTTCGCCCCTATACTTTGCTATAAAATAGGAAACAACTATTCCTACAAGCAGTGCAAACGCTATTAAAATCCCATACCACCTTATTTCAAGGCTGCCTATACTAAATGCTATTGGATCCGGAGAAACCAAGATTGCCTCCCTTCATTTAAGAAAAAGTATGCTGAATTTAAATAATTATAAAAACAATAATAAAACAATAATAAAACAATAATAATTAATTTTTACTATTGAATAATGTGAAATAATATCACAATTTCATTTTTATAGTAATATTAGATATAATTATTAATATTGTTGAGATTTTTTTATTCTCAATTAATCGTCACTCCTTTTTAGAAATAATCCTTTTTTGCCAAAATCATATATTGCATGAAGAGCTTCCTGGTTCTTCTGTATATCATCTTTCTGATCTGTATTATTAAACAGAAAATCACTGAAATATTCGATGTACAAGACATCAAAAAGTGCCCGCATGACTTTTTTTGTACAGTCAAAGATATCCTTCGATTTTGAACCTGAAGTTGAAATTAAGATACCTTTTCTGTTTTCTTTAACAATAATTTTTCTTTTGAGTTCATACTTTAAAGTCCAGAATCTCTGAAACCTGTCAATGAAAGCTTTAAGATAGCCGGAAACAGTTGTAAAAAAAATCGGACTTGCAATTGCAAGAAAATCAAGAATTTGATATGGGCCATAAAGAGCCTGCATATCATCATGTATGATACATTCACCGGTTTTTGAACAGCTGCCGCATCCTCTGCATGATGAAATCTTTAAATTTTTTGTAAAGATCCTATCTATATTCAGACTATTCTGGTCCAACATGCTGCAACTGCTGACACCTTCAAGGAATCTGTTCATCAAAGTATCAGTATTTCCACCTCGCCTTGGGCTCCCGTAAACTGCAACAAGCTTAAAATCTTTAACATCCTCAATGTTACCATTCATCATATTCTGAAATTCTCTCTTAAATTTTCCTTACCCAGCTCATATATGAGCCATTCAAATTCCATATATTTTTAAATCCCGAATTCTTTAAAATTAAATATGCCAGATAACTTCTGTAACCGGTTCTGCAATATACCACAATTTTAATGTTCCTGTCCAGTTTATCAAGGTTATTTCTGAGTTCATCTACGTAAATATTAAGTGCACCCTCTATATGGCCCATATCAAATTCTCTCTTAGTTCTTACATCCAGAATTATAATATCCTGCCTGTTTTTTATCATATTCTTCAATTCTTCGACATCCATTTGCCGGTATTCACCTTTTTTGATATTTTCACCAATCATTCCAAGGATATTAATAGAATCTTTGGCTGAACCGTACTCCGGATGATAAGAAAGATTAAGGTTAACCAGATCCCATATTTTCATTCGGCCCCTAATTGCAGCTGACATCACATCTGTTTTCTTGTCGATGCCTTCCCTTCCGATTGCTTCAAAACCAAGAATGACTCCCGAAATTCTATCGTAAACTACCAGCATGTGAATAAAACTTGACCCCGGGTAATAACCTGCATGACTGGGATAGTGAAGCTCTATTTTGGCTGCATCAATACCATGGTTTCTGGCTTCTTTTAAGCTTATTCCAGTTTTTCCTATTGCAATATCAAGTACTTTTATTATTGATGTAGGTATGCTGTCTATAAATTTATCTTTTCCTCCGGCTGCATTATAACCAGCGCACCTGCCCTGTATGCTTGCGATAGATGCCAGGTAATAAGCCTGTTTTATTTGCGTTACAAAATTTTTGCATTCACAGCAATCACCGGCCGCATATATGTCAGGATTGCTTGTTTGAAGATATTCATTTACGGATATCGCCCCTGATTTACCAATAGCAATTCCGCAACTGGCAGCAAGTTTTGAGTTTGGTCTTGTACCTACGCTCTGAAATATAATATCACAAACAAGCTCGTCTTTTCCTGATGTTTTTAGAGAAATTATTTTTCCGTCTGCATTTTTTTTGAAATTTTCTATCGACTCTTCCTTGCGAAGAATTATACCTTTACCTGCAAGATAGTTTTCAAGATATTCTATAATTTCAAAATCAAAGGCAGGCAAAATCTGGCCTGTCTTCTCAACTATTGTAATCTTTAAGCCTTTCAGTAAAAATGCGTCCAGGATTTCAAGTCCAATAAATCCACCTCCAATAATTACAGCATTCAAAGATTCCTTACTGCTTTTCAAAAAAGACAGGTACTCCTTTAATTTCAGGGCATCATCAATAGTTTTTAAAGAAAAAAAATTGGGCGCAGATTCAAGTTCCGGATTTATTATAATTGGGGTTGAACCGGTAGCAATGATTAATTTGTCATAAGAATCCTTAAATTGCTCATCAGTTGTCAAGTTTTTTACAGTAATGCTTTTTGCTTTGCTGTCGACATTGGTTACTTCATGCAATATATTTACTTTTATATTAAATCTCTGCTCAAACTGCCGGACTGTATTTATAATAAGATTGTCTATATCTGTAATCTTGCCCGATACAAAATAAGGCAGTCCACATACACCGTATGAAATATATTTGTACTTCTCATAAATCGTAATCTGAGCATCCTCTGATTTTCTTCTTGCTTTGACTGCCGCAGATGTACCTGCTGCAACACCGCCGATTATTATTATCCTTTTTATCTTTTCAGTTTTTTCCGGCATCTCGATAACCTCGCTTCCCTATTTTTATAATTTTTTTCATATGGTAAATCAAATGACCATGTTATTTGCTACAAAATCCATCACTGAACTTATCTTAATACCCAAACTATATGCCTCATTGAGGTTGCCAATCTGAAGTCTGCAGTTTTCACATGGTGTGACAAGCACCTTTGCGCCGGTCTTTTTTATCTGCTCTGCTTTTAATTTTCCCGTTTGAAGCCTGAATTTCTCCAGCTCCGGCATTGCGACAAGTCCGCCGCCTCCGCCGCAGCACCAGTTCCTTTCCCTGTTTGGAGTCAGATCTCTGAAGTCAACTGCAATCTTTTTCATTATATACCTGGGTTCATCATAAAAGCTAACTTCTTGTCAAGATTTGTCAAGATATTTTTTATTTATTTTTTTTTATATAATTATTAAAATCGCACTAAAAACTTAATTGTTGAATATAAACAATTTTTTACAATTTTTAAGTGCCCTTTTGAGGTGTATAATCATGGCGGATATTTCAGTAAAAAGATCAAAAAAATCAGGCCTTCCTGCGGGCTCCCTGATACACATTGGTGAGAAAAAGGTTCAAAAAACAAGAATAAAAGTGATTGATTATGGAGAAAAAGACTATGTTGAGCAGGAAGTAGAGAATGCACAGCAATGCTTTGCTTTTAAGGACGACAAGACAATCACATGGATAAATATTGATGGCATAAGTGATACAGATATTTTAAAAGAGCTCGGAAGTTGTTTTGGTTTCCACCCGCTGATCCTCGAAGATATTCTTAATACAGAACAGCGCCCTAAAATTGAAGATTTTGATGATTATGTTTACGTTGTTCTAAAGATGCTTTACTACAGTGAAAAAAACGGTGAGATAACCATTGAACAGGTAAGTATTATTTTTGGAAACAATTATGTAGTTTCCTTCCAGGAAAAAGAACTTGATATTTATAATCCCATAAGGTTAAGGCTAAAAAATGAGAAGAGCAAAATAAGAAAAATGGGATCAGACTTTCTGGTTTATTTACTGCTGGATGCAATAGTGGATAACTATTTTAATGTTCTTGAAAAAATCGGAGAAAAAATTGAAATCGTGGAAAATAAGTTAGTTGTCAATCCGGAACCAAAAACTCTCAAGATAATTTATAATTTAAAGAGAGATATGCTGTTTATAAGAAAGTCTGTATGGCCATTAAGAGAAGTCATAAGCAGCCTTGAAAGAGGAGAATTCTCTTTGACTCATGATAGTACAAGAATTTATATAAGAGACATCTACGATCATGTTATCCAGGTTATCGATACAGTTGAGACTTTCAGGGATATGCTGTCGGGAATGATAGATATTTATCTGTCCAGCATGAGCAACAAGCTAAACGAGATCATGAAAATTCTGACAATTATTTCAACCATATTTATCCCCATAACCTTCATTGCAAGCATCTACGGGATGAACTTCGGTTTTATGCCTGAAGTTGCATGGAAATGGGGTTATTTTGTAGTGTGGGTAGTAATAATCGTCATTATTATTTTGATGGTGATCTATTTTAAAAGAAAAAAATGGTTTTAGAAAACTCTTTTAAAATTTGCTTTCGGGTATTTGATGTTATTCTTTTTTATCTGCTTCATCAACCATTGATTCTATAATATCTGACCTTGCGATAATACCAAGGAGCTTATTATTTTTATCTACAACCGGCACCCTGTTTATTTTATTTCTCACCATTATCCTTGCAACATCATCGACCGGAGTATCTTTGTGAACTGTTTTTACTCTACGCGTCATTACTTCTTCGACTCTGGTTTCAAGATGCTCTTTCATATCCTTCTGATATTTTT
>JAMCVO010000406.1 GCA_023475715.1 Actinomycetota bacterium | reverse complement strand
TCGCAGGGGAAAAGCCAGCGTGTTTTTGAAATACCCATCATGGCTCTTAAAATTTTCCTTTATTGCTATCACGAAATTTTAGATGCTTCTAATAAATTCTTATTCTAAATTAAATCACAAGCTTCAGGCGGCATCCAATGCGGATCCATGCCTTCCCATTTAACATTACAACCTATGGGATTTGTTAAAGGTGTTGTTACAGACCTGCCTGCAATATGCTCCTCCAGAGCGTTCCGGAGATCATTAACTGTCATCTTGCTGATATCTCTGGGGTTGTCCACCCCTCTTCCGGTATAAACCAGCTTCCTGCTTGCATCAAAAACAAAGAAATGAGGGGTTCTCAGTGCTCCATATGCTTTTGCCAGTCTCTGGCTTTCATCATAAAGGTAAACCCAGGGGAACTTATGTATCTTCATTCTTTCAACCATATGTTCGAAAGAATCTTCTTCGTAGGTATTTTTACTGTTTGAATTTATGCCGACAAATTTAACTCCAAATTTTGCAAAGTGCTCTGCAGTTTGCCGTGTTACTTCATCTGAACCGATTACATATGGGCAGTGGTTGCATGTGAAAAATATTACCAGCACATTAGCGTCATCAAAATTTTTTAAAGTATATATTCTTCCTTCTGTTGACGGCAGTAAAAAATCCGGAGCCTTGTCTCCTATTGATAAAGTGAATCCCATTTTAGCCCTCACGTTGTTTTGTTATTTTTATTTTAAATAGAAAAATCTTTTAATATTTTGTAAAATATATTACAAATTTTCATGTTTGGCAAAAACAAATTAGGTAATTTCTTTAAGAAAAATCGGCATTCAGCAAAGGAAATTATTTATTACGCAACTATTGCATTGATATATTATGGATACAACTTTAGATAATTTAAAAGTTTTAAATGAAAGTTTCTACAGGAGAGACACTTCGCTTGTGGCAAAGGAACTTCTGGGAAAAATTCTTATTAGAAGGATCGAAGGTCAATATTTGGGTGGTTTTATTGTGGAAACAGAAGCCTACTATGGTGACAATGATCCTGCAAGTCATGCATTCAGGGGTAAGACTCCAAGATCTAAAATAATGTTCGACAGGGCAGGAATTGCATATGTTTACTTCTGTTACGGAATGTACAATTTGTTGAATGCTGTCACTGAGAAACAAGATATTCCCGGGGCAGTTTTGATAAGAGCTTTAGAGCCAGTATATGGTATTGAAATTATGAAAAAAAGGAGAAAAACGGAAATTACCAGAAAATTAACAAACGGACCCGGCAAGCTGACAATTTCGCTTGGTATTGATTTAAAAGATAATGGAAAGGACTTAACGTCAAGTACCGGTGACCTTTACATTGCAGAAGCAAACTTTCCGGTAAAATATAAAAAAATCGGTCACTCGCAAAGAGTCGGAATAAATAATGGTAAGGAGAAATTTTTAAGATATTTTTTTGAAAAGTGTGAATTTGTATCGATTTAAAAAAATCAGTTTTATTTCTCTGTTTAAACGCATTAAATTCTTATATAATGATATTTACAAAGAATTCATAAATTTTTATTAGAGAAGATGGGAAAATGTTAGATTTAATCAAGCTAAGAAAAGCCCCGGCAATTTCCAAAAGGATGTATTTAATAAAGGAGATGTGTGAAAGTGTGGGCACCGATATAGAATACCTATTTGGTTTATTTAATATGTATAATGAAAAAAATAAGGGAAGATGGTTCTGGCAAAAAGCAAGTTTTGGGGGGCATTTAAGAGATGTATTCGACAGATTTAATAGCTTCATGGATAAATTTGTTTTAAAAATCAAAGGCTATAGCGATGATGATATTTTAAGAAATTTTGAAGACGGCAAAAACCTGCTATGTGATTTATTGAAGGACCTTGAAACAAACCTTGCGGTTGACAGGGAAATTGATTGCAGCACCGTAAGGGGCTATATGGATGATAATGTAAGGAATTTAATCCAGGGGAGCCTCAAAAAGGTAGTATAATTTAAATGTTCCAAATATTTATTTTTCTTCTGCAAGCTTAAATACTTCCTTATATTTTTTCTTTTCTGCATAAGTATTTTTTCCATAGAGCGGTAATCTGTTTTCAGTTCCGAATTCCACAACTATCTCATAATCTCCTGACTGTAATTCTATCTCAGTTTTTTCATCTTTACCTAACCTGATAATGTTGTACTGGGAGCCGCTTAAATAAATGGAGATCTCAAAGCCCATCTTATTCTCAATTGTTATTTTACTGTATCCTTCCTTTGAAAAAAATCCCGAAGGTTCCGAAGGTATCAGTTGTTCAAAATCCGATTTTTTTATGAGATTTATCTTGCATGTGACAATTGCCGGGGTTAAATCAGCTTCAAGGTCCGGAGATATTCCAATTAATATGTCGTATAAAAATAAAGCCTTTTCATAGCTGTTTTGGCTGTAAAGCTCATCAGCTGTTTCATCTATTATATAAACCGGGATATCCTGAAAAAAAGTTTTTATCTGATAATTAATGATATATTCATATTTGTCTTGTGTTTCTTTTTTAAAATCCAATATTTTTAAAAATTCAACAATTGCATTTTTATAATCTCTTTCTTCTTTTAAGCTCATTGCTTCCTGAATTCGGGAATTGATTATGAGCTCGGTCGCTTTCTCATAATAATCGCTTTCTGAGTAGTTTACTGCAATCTCGTCTGACAGCTCGAGTGCTTTTGCGTAATCCTTCGCATAATTAAAACTCGAAGCGGCCTTATATAAATACTCGGGAATTTTATATTCTGCTATAAAAGCATCGTTTGAATCGGGAAAATTTTGTTTGATTTCTCTATAATAAACAACTGCGTCCAGATAGTTTTTACCGGCTTCGCCATACTCTTTTTGTTCAAAATATTTGTCAGCGACTTTTATAAAACTATCTATAAAGATTTTTTTTACTTCCAGATCTGTATTGCTGATTATATTTTCATCGATTGCCTTTTTAAAGTAAAATATTGCGTCTTCGAAATTGCCATTGAAATAGTAAGAATATGCGAGGCCTTTTAAAGAATCGTTCGCGTATCTGCTGTTTGGATAGTTTTCAACTATTTCCTTAAATTCCTTTATAGAAGCATTATATAATTTATTGTCAAAATTATCTTTTGCAGAACGATTTAATGAAAAAGGACCAAAAAGACTCGACAAGACTATTCCTGCTAAAAAAATAATAAAAAACATGATAAAAATATATCCTGAGACATTTTTCCTGACCAAATATACTATTATCAATATCAAGCTTATTACTGCAGATGGAATACAAATAATTGGAAGTATATCCCAAAATCTGCCCTTATCTAAAAAGAAAAGATAACCTCCGCCAATTACAACAAGTATGAAAAGAACGATGAAAAATATTGAGCCTGCTCCAATACTTCTCCTGCTTCTGTATGAATACATTTCCAATGTCTTTAAAATATTTTTTATGATATATATTTTATAATATTAGCATAATAAGATTTTCAGACAAGTTTTAAGATTTAACAGTTTTAAAATTTAATATTCCATTTCATAGGTATCCCAGTATCTGTTATTATAGTAATGTTCATTTTTTAATATCTTTACAAATCTAAAACCGCAATTTTCATATACTTTTTTTGCCCTGAGGTTATATTCATAAACATGTAATGTAATTTTAGATAGCAGTAAGTCTTCAATTGCAAACTTTAAAATTGTCTTTGTAGCATCAGAACCATAACCTCTGTTCCGGTAAATCTTTTCTCCCAGTACAATCCCAAATTCACAGGTTTTTTCTAACCAATTTATTTTATGTAAAGCACAGTTTCCAATATACTTTTTGTTATTTTTAACGATTATTGCAAATACGATATCATTATGTGATTTTTGAATGAAATTAAACCACTCCAGTTCTTGTTCTATTGTAAGATCTTCATAATTTTGATTTAAATATTTATTAACTTCAGGGTCTTTTAACCATGTCAGACAGAACTCCAGGTCTTTTGCCAGTAAAGGACGAAGAGTTATTCTTTCTCCATGAATATTTTTGTTTTTATAATTTTTAAAATCCTGCATAAAATCCAAGGCTACAACCTCATGCAATAAGCAGCAATAAAATAATCATATTTTATACAAGTTTGCATTTTTACGCATTTATTATTTTTGAATCATATGAAAGCATCTAAAATTTCGTGATAGCAATAAAGGAAAATTTTAAGGGCCATGATGGGTATTTCAAAAACACGCTGGCTTTTCCCCTGCGAGTAAAAGCCAGCTCAGTTTCAGGCTTAGCTCTCCTCCTGGAGGAGGAACCATGCCCGCTTAAGCCTTCAAATGGTTTTCTCAATACCCATCCTGGCTTATCAATTTATTTTTTATCACGAAATTTTAGTGCTAACTAATCATAATAATGAATTAATAATTATCAGTCTTTGTGATAAAATTATTAAATTGCTTAGTAATTAGCATATGGAGCTTTTAATAGACAGTTTCAATGAAAAAAATTGTTTTCTTCAATACTAAAGGTGGAACCGGCAAGACTACAATTTGTTATAATTATGGTTGGTATCTTGCTGAAAAGAGAAACAAAAGAATATTATTTTTAGATTTTGATCCACAGGCAAACCTTCATCAGGCTTTTCATAAAAAAATTGCAATCAGAGAGGGAAAGAATCTGGAGAATCTGATTGTAAATTATATAAAAAAGCAGGAAATAAACTTCAAAGATTATGTAATAAAGATAAGCAGCAATATCGATCTCCTTCCTTCCTCTAATAATATTTCTTTGATCGAAGAGTATCTTACAGATTATCTGCTGGCCAGAACCTTTAATGAAAATAAAATTTATCAGGCAATGCATAGAAATATGATTATAAAGAAAGTTCTGGAACAATATATAAGTCCCGGAGACTATGATTATGTAATTATTGATTCCCAGCCAAATTACTCGCTTCTTTCTACCACTTCAATAATTTACGCCAAAAACATAATAATGGTTCTTAAACCTGAGCTGTTTTCATATCTGGATGTGAAATATTTAAAAAAAATCATTACTAACCTGGAGGAAAAATTCAGCATCAAAATTAATATTGCGGCAGTCATCATAAATGCATATGAAAAGAGAAGAATAGCTTCGGAAAATATTTATGTAAAATTTATTAACAAATATGGCGAAACTTTTAATATAATTAACCAGAAAATCAGGTACCTTTCGCATTACCAGCTTTCAATTTCTTTAAACAGTGAGCCTGTTTTTATTTCTTTCCCCAGTTCAGAAGCTTCACTGGATTTGCTTAATGCATTTAATGAAGTTGACAAGTCAATTGATGACATCGAGCCATAGTTACTGAAGAAAACTATTTAATCTTTAATTTATTTTGTTTTGAAAAAAAGTGTAAATTCTAAAAAAATGAACTAAAATATTATTCAGAATACCTTTTAATCAAGGAGGGATCAATGGCACTTTTAAAAAACCAGGCGAATTATCAAAATGAAGAAGTTCCCAGAACTTTACTGACTATCACTGGCGACAGCGCAGTTATTGAAGGAAAATTCAAAATTTCAAAATCAATAGAAATTGACTGTGAAGTTAAAGGCCAGCTTGATGTCGATGGGCTGGTAATAATTCAGAGAAATGGTTTTGTAAATGCTGATGTAAAGGTCACAGATGCCGAGGTGATAGGCCATTATGAAGGGAACATGGAAGCAAGCGGAAATGTGGAAATTAAGGAAACGGGAATTGTAAGCGGTAGTATAAAAACTGATTCTTTGATAATTAATAAAGGCGGTATATTCAGTGGTAATGTTACCAGAATCAGCGATAGCGGAGAAGTCCGCAAAAAAAAAGTGAAATCGGATGAAAGCAATTTATCTCTATAATATATTTAAGGAGAGCTTTGGTTATGTCTTTAAATCCAAAAATAAAAAATCCATTGATACTTAGTGTTGTATCTTCGGTATTTCTGATCCCGGTACTAATATTGAGCTACTTTTTATTTAGGGGATCAAATATTAATGTATGGCTGATAATGGCTGTCAATGTAATAATTTATTTTGTTATTATTTTTCTTGTATTTTTGTATTATGGCAATATTGGGAAAAAGTAGAATTATTATCCTAGATCTCAATGTCCCGCCCTCTGTTAATTTGATCCATACTTCTCGGATTTAACTTTTGTTCCAAAATCCTTGGACCAATTGAAACATTATGCGGCGCATTGATGCCTATCGATTCTTTTGGTTTGCTTAATTCATTTATCTTAAAAATATCCTGATTTTCAGAAATAATGCTCTCTCCTTTAAAAAGTCCACCCTTCGATATAGTAAGCAAAGCATCTTTTTGAACTAAGTTGCCTAAAAATTTTCCGGTTGCTGTTATCTCGACTTCTCCCGCAGATATCATTTCACCCTTAAAACTTCCGGCTATTATCGCATTGCAGGTCTTTACATTAGCCTCTACTTTCCCCTCTTTTCCAATTGTAAATTCCTTTTCCGATATAATTTCGCCAATTACATATCCATCAATTCTTGTAGAACCCTTTGAATATATTTTACCTTCTATTTTTACGCCTTCGGCAATTATGGTTAATGTCTTACTCCCGGGTGCTTCTATTTCTTTTTTTGAAAACATAGTATACCCTCCTTAAAAGTGGCCAATTAAAAAATTTACTGTCTAAGAATCAATATTAATCAGATTTTTGAGATTATTATTATAGCACTTTCAGTTAAAATAATGTTATTTTTTTACTTTCATTTTTAATACTAAAAATATAAAATTGTAGAATTGTTCAGGTTTTTATTAAAGTTCCCATTATTTAAAATGATTAAAACTAATTTCTTAAAAATATTTTTACTGACAGTGGCTTTTATTCTTATTCTGATGCTTTTATCGGGCTGCTCTTTTTTTAATTCAGATTTTTTAGGTATCAATTCAGGCAGAAATAAAGACCTGCAGCAAACAGATCAATCAGCAACAGCAACGGATTCTGTAAGCGAGAGTACCGTAACCGAAACTACAGAGCCAGTTCCGATCAATTTTTATTTTGATGAAATAATACCAGAATTTGTTAAAGACTCTATCAACCTTGAGCTTAAAAAAGATTTTGAAAATTTTAATATGACAGCCACAAGGGAAACTGCGGATATTTTAATAGAAATTTTACCGGCAGAGCCGGATAGTTCAGACTATAAAAACTTGCTAATTTATGTTCCTGTCGTATCGTTTTGGAGTTTTTTTGAAGAGAGCTCCTCCGGAGATTTTATCGGATATTGGAATGGCAGCATGGAAAACTTAAAAGATATAACCGGAAAAGAATTTGAACCTGAACTTATCATTAGAAGCTCTGATCTTGAAATTATTGAAAAGGCTTTGGGCAAGTGCAAGGTAAAGCAAATAAAAATTGCAGGAAGCCAAGAAGAACTTACTTCTCTGCTTGAAAACAGTGTCAACAGCTTTTCGGTAATTCCTTTCAATGAAATTACTCCAAAATTGAAACCCGTAAATCTTGATGGGTTCAACATATTTGATAAAAATCTTAAAATTGAAAATTATCCTATCACTTTTAAGATAGCTGCAAAAGGCGAAGACGCAGAATTGGTGAAAAAAGCCAAAGCAAGTCTTGAGAATGCATCATTTTCAAATAGGGATCTTTCAAAATTAGTCACTGTTGTTATGACAGGGGTTACAGCAATGGCAAGGCAGATTGCACGGGGGATGGATAAAAACGGCACAAAATATCCTGCTGAAAAAGTTGTTGATATTTTAAGGAATGCGGACATAACTCATATAAGCAACGAGGTATCATTTGTGGAAGGGTGCGATGCAGGTAAAAGCGGTACTGTTTTTTGCAGTAAACCTGAATATATGGAATTGCTTAAGTATGTTGGTACGGACGTGATAGAACTTACAGGAAATCACTTGAATGATTATGGTTCCAAATGGCTCGCTTATACTCTGGATATTTATGATAAAGAAGGTATTGCATATTTTGGAGGAGGCAGGAATCTGGAAGACTCATACAGGCCTGCAACTTTTGAAATCAATGGTTACAGGATAGCTTTTGTGGGTGCCAACTCTTTCGGACCCTCCAGCGACTGGGCTGGAAAAGATACCCCGGGTTCTGCTCCTATAAACATGTGGGATGCGGCACAAAAAGAAAGCGACATGCAGAAAATGGAAAATATTGTCAGGAATCTTAAAAGCAAAGGATTCATCGTAATATTTACCTTTCAATATATGGAAACTTATAATTACTATCCTACCAAAGAGCAGATGAAGGATTTCAGGGCAGTTCTGGATGCAGGTGCAGATATAGTAAGCGGAAGTCAGGCGCATCAGCCGATGGGAGTCGAGTTCAGAGGCAATGGTTTTATTAATTATGGGCTTGGTAATTTATTTTTCGGACAGGCGTCCGGACTGGGAGTCAGGCAGGGAATAATAGCTAAACACATATTCTATGATGGTAAATATATAAATACTGTTTTAATAACCACAATGATTGAATTGATTCAAAATTACTGCCAGCCCCGCCCCGCATATGGAACTGAAAGGGCTGGACTTTTGAAATCAATTTTTGGTGACATCGAAAATTTTAATAATGATTCAAAATCAGATAAGACCGGAAATACTTCTAATTAATTTCCTTTTCACTAAAAATGGTAGCTGAAAAAATAAAAATTTCACAATTTTTTTCCTTATAGCACTCTCTGCCCAAACCGGCTTTTTGGCAAGTATATTCGAGGAACTGCGTTCTGTTCCATCCATAATCTGTCGCTACCTGAGGCAGTAACAGCCCCTGATAAAACCCCTGCTTTATAAAGATGCCATGCTTGCCAACCTCAATTTCATTTATATCTGTTATTTTTTTGAAGGGTGAAAGTACCGATATTTCTATATCTATATCACCAAGCTCTTTCGGTGAAAGAGAAGGGAACCTAGGATCATGCATCGAAGCTTCTATAGCCATTTTTTCTATGGTTTTCCAAAGAGGAATCTGTGCGACAATATTACCAATGCAGCCCCTTAAATTTTTCTTGTTGTGAATTGTTACAAATGCGCCGGATTTTATATTAAGTACGGGATCGTCAATATCAAAATCCGGAGGATTTTTGCCAATTGCTGCATTTTCAATGGTTTTGCGTGCTATTTCCAGTAAGACTTTTTTCTGTTCATCATTTAAACTCATGCTTTCCATCTTTACCTCTTTTAAATAAAATAAATAATTGATGAATAGTTAATTTGATAAATGTTTATGAATGTCAGTATTTCAATACAAGACTGCCGAAAGGTAACCTACTACTGCGCTTCTGTCGCCGCTTGTATCACCTGAATTCATATAACAAAGTATTTCGGAATTTTGGGCCCCTAAAATTTTTGATGCAATCATTGCAGCAATTACCGGTCCGCCACCGCACATCTCAAGTCTGTCACTTAAGAATGCTGCTTCCAGACCTTCTATATCAAAATTCCCGATAAACTCTTCAACTTTTTTATCAAGGGAAACAGCGGTATTATAGGGATGATAATGTGAAAGATCGGTACTTGCGACCAATAATATGTTTTCACCTTTAAATAACTCGCCGATAGCAGTTCCCAGAGACTTTGCATTTTCTTTGCTTTGGATTCCCATGACAACAGGCACTATTTGTAAGTTCTTTAAAGCAATTTGCATGAAAGGAAGCTGCACTTCAAGGCTATGCTCGGTTCTGTGCCCGTATTTGGAAAGCCTGATATTCTGACTGCCTGAAGCTGCAAGTTTTTCACAGCTTTCATTATCAACACTTACCATGCCTAAAGGGGTTTGATAAGCTTTCCCATTATAAATTGAGTTGAAATCAAAATGCTCGGAATGCGACGGAGCTATTATTATTACAGTGCTGAATTCCCTGTCCATTACCTGTCTGTAAGAGCATGCCGCAACCTGGCCTGAATATATGTATCCTGCATGAGGGCAGACAAGAGCCTTAATTTTTTTAATTTTTTTCTCTTCAGCATTGTCAAGGAATTTTTTAACCATATTCTCAAGAGTTTGTGGATTTGACGGATAAAAACTTCCAGCAGCTATATTTTCTCTTATATCTTCATTTGCAAACATTACGCTCACCTCTTATCTTATTATATTGTATTTATGATATTTTAAAAGTGCAGACCTTATAAAAGAATTGACATGGATCAGCCGGTTTCTTATCTTGACATAATTAAAATAGATTAGGATAATGTTGAAGCTAATTAGTTTGCCGGCGTAGCTCAATTGGCAGAGCAGCTGATTTGTAATCAGCAGGTTGTCCGTTCAAGTCGGTCCGCCGGCTCCATTGGCGAAGATATAATAAGCTTAACGTGGAGGAGTGCCCGAGTGGTCAAAGGGAGCAGACTGTAAATCTGCCGGCGTATGCCTACAGAGGTTCAAATCCTTTCTCCTCCACCATAAACTATAAAATTTAAAGAGATAATTTATTTTAAGGTTTAAATATGCCAGTGGCATATTTAAACAAAGGATTTGAAAGGTCTTTTTCTTTTTGAGTGTTTGCGAGATGCTCGCTTTACTTATTTCTTTAATGGAGCTTCTGCCCGCATAGC
>JAMCVO010000482.1 GCA_023475715.1 Actinomycetota bacterium | reverse complement strand
CTTTTACCTTTTTCTCCTGCCAGAAGAATATGGTATTGTAGATGAGGTTATAATTAAGAAATAAGAAAGGATTGATTTAAATTTGTCTCAAAACGAAAATAAAAAGAGTGATTTTTTAAAATGTTCTTTTTGTGGAAAATCTCAGAATCAGGTCAGAAAATTGATTGCCGGGCCTGGTGTATATATTTGTGATGAATGCATAGATTTATGCAATGAAATAATTGACGAAGAATTAAAAGAAGAAAAAGAAGTTGACTTCAAAGACCTGCCCAAGCCACAGGAGATTAATAATATTTTGAATGAATATGTTATTGGCCAGGAAAGAGCAAAAAAAATTCTATCTGTTGCTGTTTATAACCACTACAAGAGGGTAAGATATGGTGATAAGATTGCCAAAGATGAAATTGAATTACAGAAAAGCAATATTCTTTTAATGGGGCCAACCGGATGTGGTAAAACTCTGCTTGCGCAAACACTTGCAAGGATACTCAATGTCCCTTTCTGCATAGCCGATGCTACGGCACTCACTGAAGCAGGCTATGTGGGCGAAGATGTCGAAAACATTCTGCTGAAGCTGATTCAGGCTGCAGACTTTGATATAAAAAAAGCTGAAACTGGAATCATTTATCTTGATGAGGTAGACAAGATCAGCAGAAAATCTGAAAATCCATCAATAACCCGTGACGTTTCGGGGGAAGGAGTACAGCAGGCTCTTCTCAAGATACTTGAGGGTACCGAAGCTAATGTACCCCCGCATGGAGGCAGGAAACATCCGCACCAGGATTTTATACAAATAAACACTACAAATATTTTATTTATCTGCGGCGGTACTTTTGGAGGTCTTGAAAAAATAATAGAAAAAAGACTGAACAGAAACAGCATTGGTTTTGCACCTGAGAGAATACAGAAAAAGACAGAAAAGGTTGATGCTCTGCTGCCTCAGGTTCTTCCGGAAGACCTGTTGAAATTTGGTTTGATTCCTGAATTCGTTGGCAGGTTGCCTGTAGTAGCTTCTCTTACCAATTTATCTGAGGATGATATGGTTAGAATATTAAATGAACCCAAGAACTCGCTAATTAAGCAATATAAGAAGATATTCAGCATGGATAACGTAGAACTTGTATTTAAAAAAGATGCTCTCAGGTCAATTGCAGAGCTGGCTTTAAAAAGAGGTACAGGAGCCAGAGGGCTGAGATCAATTATGGAAGAAATTATGCTGGAAGTAATGTTTGAAATTCCTTCACGGCAGGATATCAAAAAATGTGTGATCACAAAAGATGTTGTTGAAAAAAAGATAACACCACTTCTTATAACTGATAACGAAAGTCTGGATTTCTTGGCGGACGAAGAAAAGCTTGCTTAATTATGTTAGATGAACTTTTTGACAAATTGCAGGATAAATATAATCCTGATGATTTTGAAAGAAAAATATATCAATTGTGGCTTGATAATAATTATTTTCAAGGAATTATTGATAATACAAAAAAACCTTTCAGCATCGTAATCCCACCTCCAAATGTTACAGGTTATCTTCATGTCGGGCATGCCTTAAACAATACTCTTCAGGATATAGTTATCAGATATAAAAGAATGAGGGGTTTCTCTGCTTGCTGGATACCTGGTACTGATCATGCCGGAATTGCCACCCAGAATGTTGTTGAAAAAGAGCTCAATAAAGCTGGAATTACAAGATTTCGGCTTGGCAGGGAAAAGTTTATAGAAAAGGTATGGGAGTGGAGAAATCAGTATGGCAGCAGAATAATATCGCAACTGAAATCTCTCGGAAGTTCCTGCGACTGGAACAGGTTGAGATTTACCCTTGATGATGACTATATTCGGGCGGTAAACAAAGAATTTGTCATCCTTTTTAATGCAGGACTTCTATATAGAGGCAATTATATTGTCAACTGGTGTCCAAGATGTTTAACCGCAATATCAGATATTGAAGTCGAGCATAGCAATAAAAAAAGCATACTTTGGGATATAAAATATCCTTTGATTGACAAGGAAACCGGGAAGCCCAGTACAACTGAATTTATTGTAGTCTCTACAACAAGGCCGGAAACAATGCTCGGTGATACCGCAGTCGCAATAAATCCGAAAGATAAACGATACAAGAGTTATATAGGACGATTTGCACAGCTTCCTCTTATGAAAAGAAAAATTCCAATAATTGCAGATGATTATGTTGACATGAATTTTGGCACGGGTGCAGTAAAAGTAACTCCTTCGCATGACCCTAATGATTTTGAAATTGGGAAACGCCATAAGCTTGAAGAAATAAACGTAATGACAGATTCAGCAATGATGAATGCCAGCGCCGGCAAATATGAAGGCCTGGACAGATATGAAGCCAGAAAAAAAGTGATTGCTGACCTTGAAAAGTCAGGATTGCTGCAGGGGAAAAAAGATCACGTTTCTTCGGTAGGCAGCTGTTCAAGATGTGATATCATAATTGAACCCAGGGTTTCGCTTCAATGGTATGTTTCAATGAAAAAACTTGCAGAACCTGCAATTGCTGCAGTTCGCGAAGGTAAAGTAAAAATTATACCTAAAAAATGGGAAAAGCTTTACTTTAACTGGATGGAAAACATAAGGGACTGGTGCATTTCAAGACAGCTATGGTGGGGGCACAGAATACCGGTTTGGTATTGTATGGATTGTAATGAAACGATTGTCAGTGAAATCCCGCCGGAAAAATGCAGTAAATGTTCAAGCACAAATCTGAAACAGGATAATAGTGTGCTTGATACGTGGTTCAGCTCTTGCTTATGGCCTTTTGCTTCAATGGGTTGGCCCAAAGATACTCCGGAGCTGCATTATTTCTTTCCGACAAGTGTTCTGATTACAGCGCATGATATTATTTTTTTCTGGGTTGCAAGAATGATAATGATGAGCCTTTATTTTATGAAAGAAGTGCCATTTAAGGAAGTATTTATAAATCCTCTGGTAAACGATGTATATGGTCAGAAAATGAGTAAGTCCAGGGGAAATGTTGTTGACCCCATAGAAATAATAAATAAATATGGCGCAGATTCATTGAGATATACTCTTGCATCGCTTACAACACCGGGCAAGAACCTTCTCCTTGGTCAGGAAAAAATAGAAGGTGCCAGGAATTTTGCAAATAAGCTCTGGAATGCTGCAAAATTTTTAATTTACTGCATGGATAATGGAAAGGATTTTTATCCGGCCAAAATTAAATCTTCAGAACTTAAGTTAAACCTGTGGGATAAGTGGATATTATCAAGGTTTGCCAAAACCATAAAAACTGCAGAAAAATATCTGGAAAAATATAATTTTTCCTTTGCATGCAGGATTTTAAATAATTTTTTCTGGAAAGATTACTGTGACTGGTATATTGAAGCTTCAAAAGTCAGGATCGCCAAAAATTTTAAAAATGATAAAACAACAGCACTTTATATACTCTGGTATATCCTGGAAAAATATTTAAAGCTGCTGCATCCATTCATGCCATTTATCACTGAAAAAATTTGGCAGAATATTCCTCATGAAGGGGAAAGCATTATGATAGAAAAAATCCCTGGCTCCGGTGACAGGGTGCTTGGCAGAATAGATAACAAATCTGAAAAAGAATTATTGTCAATTTTTGAAATTGTGGGTGAAATAAGAAGGCTGAGATCAGAGCTTAAAATAAATCCTGCAGTTAAAATTAAAGCTTATGTAAAAGCTGCCTCAAAAGAATTAAGTGAGCTTCTTGCCAATAATTCAACCTATATTTATTCTCTTGCAAAGTTGGAACTGCTCAGTCTGACAGAACCTGAAGACAGGAAGGGGTTTGTAAAATCTGTAAAGGGCGGCAGTGAAATTTACATATACCTGCTTGATGCAATTGATATAGAACTTGAAATAAAAAGGCTCAGAGATGAAATTTCCAGATTAAAAATTGAAATGGAAAAAAGCAATAAAAAAATTTCCAACCCGCAATTCATGGAAAAAGCTCCCAAAGATATTATTGGCAAGGAGTCGGAAAAATTTAAACGGTCAAACCATGATCTTAAGATCTTGTATGACCAGCTTGAAAAGATGCAGGAAATTAAAAAGTGATGCAAAATTTTAGTTATGCTCAAGCCACTAAATACCTTGATGATTGTCTGGTATTTGGCATTAAACCAAGCCTCGTAAGGATAAAAAAAATACTTGAGATTCAGGGCAATAACCATAAAAAAACAGATTTTATTCATGTTGTCGGCACAAATGGCAAAACATCAACTACCATCATTGCAAGCTATATCATATACAAGCATGGCATAAGGTGCGGCTATCATATTTCACCTCATATAAATGAGTATAATGAAAGACTTTGGGCATGCGGCGCCAGTATATCCAGATCACGGTTTGCCAGGCTTTTCTCTGATATTTATCCCTATGTTCAGACAGTCAATGATTTAAATCTTGATGGTCCTATGACACAATTTGAAATTATTGCAGCTATGGCTTTCAGATTATGTGCAGAGGAACATTTGCAGTCCATGATTCTTGAGGCTGGTATGGGTGGAAGGTGGGATGCTACCAATGCTGTAGATTCACTAGTAGTAGGATTAACAGGAGTAAGTCTTGAACATACTGCAATTCTGGGAAACACTATTGCGGAAATAGCTGCTGAAAAAGCTCAAGTATTTTTTTTATCCTTACGAGGCTTGGTTTAATGCCAAATACCAGACAATCATCAAGGTATTTAGTGGCTTGAGCATAACTAAAATTTTGCATCACTTTTTAATTTCCTGCAGTTAAAATTAAAGCTTATGTAAAAGCTGCCTCAAAAGAATTAAGTGAGCTTCTTGCCAATAATTCAACCTATATTTATTCTCTTGCAAAGTTGGAACTGCTCAGTCTGACAGAACCTGAAGACAGGAAGGGGTTTGTAAAATCTGTAAAGGGCGGCAGTGAAATTTACATATACCTGCTTGATGCAATTGATATAGAACTTGAAATAAAAAGGCTCAGAGATGAAATTTCCAGATTAAAAATTGAAATGGAAAAAAGCAATAAAAAAATTTCCAACCCGCAATTCATGGAAAAAGCTCCCAAAGATATTATTGGCAAGGAGTCGGAAAAATTTAAACGGTCAAACCATGATCTTAAGATCTTGTATGACCAGCTTGAAAAGATGCAGGAAATTAAAAAGTGATGCAAAATTTTAGTTATGCTCAAGCCACTAAATACCTTGATGATTGTCTGGTATTTGGCATTAAACCAAGCCTCGTAAGGATAAAAAAAATACTTGAGATTCAGGGCAATAACCATAAAAAAACAGATTTTATTCATGTTGTCGGCACAAATGGCAAAACATCAACTACCATCATTGCAAGCTATATCATATACAAGCATGGCATAAGGTGCGGCTATCATATTTCACCTCATATAAATGAGTATAATGAAAGACTTTGGGCATGCGGCGCCAGTATATCCAGATCACGGTTTGCCAGGCTTTTCTCTGATATTTATCCCTATGTTCAGACAGTCAATGATTTAAATCTTGATGGTCCTATGACACAATTTGAAATTATTGCAGCTATGGCTTTCAGATTATGTGCAGAGGAACATTTGCAGTCCATGATTCTTGAGGCTGGTATGGGTGGAAGGTGGGATGCTACCAATGCTGTAGATTCACTAGTAGTAGGATTAACAGGAGTAAGTCTTGAACATACTGCAATTCTGGGAAACACTATTGCGGAAATAGCTGCTGAAAAAGCTCAAGTGATAAAAGAGGGCGCCTATGTTGCTACCACAAGCAATGACAGGAAAGTGCTGGAAGTTTTAAGAAAAAAAACAGAGAAAACATATTCGAAATTACTTGTGCTTGGAAGGGATTTTTTTATTTTAAAAAAAGAAAAAATAGATTTAAACGGCTGGAACATAGATATTAAGGGAATAAGTTCTGAGTACAGGGGCTTAAGAATTCCATTAATCGGCAATTATCAGCCCGCCAACCTCTCTCTGGCACTGGTGCTTGTCGAACTTTATTTTAAAAAAATAAGTAAAAAAGTTGATGAAGATCTTGTTAAAAAAGCACTTATGGGCATAAATGTCCCGGGAAGGTTTCAGGTAATGCAAAGAAATCCACTTGTAATTGTCGATACTTCACATAATCCTGAGGGAATTAAAAACTTTATAAATAACCTTAATGAAAATTTTTCAGATTTAAAAAGGATAATTATCTTTGCTGTGCTTAAGGATAAAAATTATAAGGAGATGGTTGCAGATATTGTCTCTGCCAGCGATATTCTTATAATAACTTCAAGCCAGACCGTGCGAAGTCTTGATATAGAGATTCTCGAATCTGAAGTTACCTGCTGCCTGGAAAAACTGGAAAAAAATAAAACAAGCAGTATTCCGGAACAGGTTTACAAAATTGATAACATTGGAAATTCTTTAAATTTTGCTTTAAATATTTCTAAAAGTAATGATATTATATGCATTACGGGCTCAATAACTAATTTGGGACATATAAATTTTTAGCTGTGGAGGATTGATGGACATACTAAAGTATTTTACCAACATTATGAATTTCTTTAAGCTCCCCATATGGAGAAATTTAATCTATGGAATTATTTTTATAATTGTGATAATCTGGCTTGCGTTTGTATACTGGACATACAGGGACGCCAGGCTTAGAAATACAAATGCAATATTCTGGGCAGTAATAGTACTCGTATTTAACTTTTTAGGCCTGATTATTTATCTGATATTGCGTCCGCCGGAATTTATTGAGGATGTCGTGGAAAGATCCCTTGAGATCAGAAGAATGGAAACGATTCTTGATGCCAGTATTTCCAGGTGCCCGACATGCGGAAAAATGATAAAAGAAGAATTTGTTCTTTGCCCTTATTGCAGAAAAAAATTGAAAAAAACCTGTATTCAATGTGAAAAACCATTGAATTTAGACTGGAAAGTATGTCCTTACTGTAAAACAGAACAATAATAAGGTGTGATAGTATCTTATGAAAAAAAGTCTTGTCATAATAAAACCAGATGGTATTGGTAAAAAAATAGTTGGTGAAATCATTTCAAGATTTGAAAATGAGAACTTATACATCAGCAGGTTGAAAATGATACATATTGACAGGGAGCTGGCATGCATGCATTACTGTGAACATAAGGGAAAGCCTTATTTTGAAAGACTGATTAATTATATAACTGCAGACAATTCTGTCGTGATGATACTGGAAGGCGAAGATGCAGTTAATAAGGTTAGGAAAGTCATGGGGAATACAGATCCCTTAAAAGCAGCACCCGGAACGATCAGATCTGATTTTGGCACTGATATAACCATAAATGTAGTGCATGGTTCTGACTGCCCTGAAAGCGCCGAAAGGGAAATCAGATTATTTTTTAAAGATTATTACCAGTGATAAACCTATAATTATTATCAGCAGCAAATTAGATTAAAGCAGGTGGTTAATGGGTAAAAGAAGAGGAATCATCACCTTTTTTATTGTACTTGTCGGTGGTGTGCTGGGTGCTATTCTCGGGCATGTGCTTAGGGATACAATACCTATTCTTGATAAAGGCTTGAAGGTTGGAACAGACCAACTGAGTCTGAATTTATACCTTATAGATATTAGCTTCAGTATCCATGTAAACATTACTCTTAGCACCATAATCGGGATATTAATAGCATTTTTAATTGCAGATATTGGAAGAAGAAGAAGACAATAAAAGAATCATACTGGCATCAAGTTCTCCGAGAAGGAAAAGGATACTTGAGCAGCTTCATCTGGATTTTGAAATAATTGAACCCAGCAAATCTGAAGAAAGGCTTTTTAAAAATCCTTACGAGACTGTTTCATACAATAGTTTGGTAAAAGTCAAAAATATTTATAATCATGCTATAATTAATGATTTAAATTATAGAAATGCATTGATTGCCGGTTTTGATACAATTGTATACTGCCGCGGTAGATTTTTCGGCAAGCCTCTCGATATAAAGATGGCAAAGGATTTCTTAACGAATCTTTCGGGGAAAAGCCACCGTGTTATAAGCAGTGTTTCTGTTCTGAATTTTAATTCAGGCAGATACCTGTCTGATAGTGATATTACCATAGTAAAATTCAGGAAGCTTGATGAAGCCGAGATTGAAAAATATCTGGGAATTGAGTATGTTTTGGATAAAGCAGGAGCATATGATATTACCGGGTTTGGAAGTATATTGATAGAGAAGATAAATGGTTGTTTTTACAATGTTGCGGGACTGCCGGTAAATAAGTTCATATGTTTAATGAAAAAATTTAATTACAAAATTTTATGACAATTTTATAAGAATTAAGGAGACAATAGATGTTTGATTTCTTTTTAAATTTAATAGGCAGGGATATGGGTATAGACCTTGGTACTGCAAACACGCTGGTATTTGTAAAAAATAAAGGTATTGTATTAAATGAACCATCGATTGTCGCCATTGATAAGGACAACAAGAAAATTCTTGCTGTGGGAATGGAAGCAAAAAAAATGGTAGGCAGGACTCCCGGGAATATAGTAGCAATAAGGCCGTTAAAAGATGGTGTTATTGCAGATTTTGATACTACAGAAAGGATGCTCAGATATTTCATTCAAAAAGTTCACAAAAACATGGCTATTGCACGTCCACGAATAGTTATATGTGTTCCTTCCGGTATTACAGCTGTTGAAAAAAAAGCGGTTGTTGAAGCAACCGAACAGGCAGGTGCAAGAGCTGCATATATTATTGAAGAACCTCTGGCAGCAGCTATAGGTTCAGATCTGCCTATCGATGAACCAACGGGAAGTATGGTTGTGGACATTGGTGGCGGAACTTCAGAGGTTGCTGTAATTTCTCTAGGTGGAATAGTTGCCTATCAGTCTTTGCGAATAGGCGGGGACGAAATGGACGAAGCCATTATTTATTATTTAAAAAAGGAAAACAATTTACTGGTTGGTGAAAGTACTGCAGAAAAAATAAAAATGGAAATAGGTTCAGCTTTCCCGCTTGAAAATGAAGAAAAAATGGAAGTAAATGGAAGGGATCTTGTAACAGGTTTACCCAAGACCATAATAATAACGAGTCAGCAGGTAAGAGCTGCACTTGAAAAAACATTGAGTGACATAATAAATTCTATAGTTGAAGTTCTTGATGACACCCCTCCTGAGCTAGCTTCTGATATTATGAAAAGAGGTATAGTACTAAGCGGAGGAGGAGCGCTGCTTAAGGGGTTGTCAGAAAGGATCAGCAGGGAAACGCATTGCCCTGTCTATCTTGCTCCAGACCCGTTGGCATCTGTAGCATTAGGGGCAGGTAAGTGTGTTGAAGATTTTTCATCGCTTAAGAGGTACTTGAGATATTCAAAACAATAAGTTTTAAAAACCATGTACCTGATATATTTTGATGGCACCTTTAAAAAAAAATCTAAAGAATACTATTGTTTTAGCTGTAATAATAGTCATTTGCATAATTGTTATTACGGTAAGCTTTAAAGATGCAAGCCTGCTGAAAGAAGCAAAATCGACAGCTTTAGACTTTTTTGAGCCAATTCAGGAAAAAACTTTCCTCTTGTTTCAACCAATATCAAGATTCTTTAACGGCATTAATGATTACTTTAAACTAAGAGAGAAGTTGCTTGTGTTAAAGGATGAAAACGCTGAACTGCAGAAAGATTACAGTGAAAATATAAACCTGAAGATTGAAAATGAGTCATTGAGGAAAATTCTCGGATTACAAATCAGAGAAGAACACAAGACTCTGCCGGCAAAGGTAATTGGTTTTTATGAAAATAAATGGCAATCCCAGATAATATTAAATGCTGGTAAAAGAGATGGCATATTGGAAGGGATGGCAGTCGTTACAGAGGCGGGGCTTGTCGGTGTGGTCGTGCTTAGCTCAAACAATACTTCAGAGGTCAGGCTAATAAATGATCCTCAAAGCAGTATCGGAGCCAGAGTGCTTTCATCAAGAAAGCTTGGAATTGTTGAAGGTGGTCTGGATAAAAAGATTTATCTGAACTATATTGCAGCAAGCGAAGAAATTTTTAAAGGTGATATCCTGATTACCTCTGAGTTTGGCGAATATATTCCGCCCGAGATACTTATTGGCAGGATAAAAAAGGTTTCCATGGTCCAGAATAATCCGTATAAACAGATTGAAATCGAGCCTTTTGCAGATTTTAAAAAATTGGAAAATGTCCTTGTGATCAAAGGATAAAAAAAAGAAATTAATAATGAAGGCTATACAAAGAATACTGCATTTTATAATTCTCATTATATGTCTGGTGCTTCAGATAACACTTGTCGAACGTCTGAAATTATATTATATAAACCTTGACCTTGTCATGATAGTCATAGCCGGCATTACTATTTTTGATGGCATGATATATGGTGTTGTTTACGGTTTTATAACCGGAATGATTCTTGATTTACTGGTGGGAAATGTTGTAGGGATTAGTGCACTAATATATGCTTTAAACGGTTATATTGTCAGTAAAATTATTAACATTGGGATAAAAAAGAAAATTTTTGTTTATATTTTAGCGATTTTTTTTATAACTGAAATCAATTTATTATCTTTCACCGGTGTTTATTATTTGTTTAATTTCAGACGTTCGACAAGTGTTATCTGAAGCACCAGACATATAATGAGAATTATAAAATGCAGTATTCTTTGTATAGCCTTCATTATTAATTTCTTTTTTTTATTTTTTGAT